>JAAYVJ010000565.1 GCA_012517265.1 Planctomycetota bacterium
AAGATCTATCGGCCCGGGAGGGCCGAAGACATTATCACAAGTGAAACAGGTGAGGGCAAGGCTGATATCTTTCAGGAACGGCCTCGCCCAGGTGGGATTCTTGTCCCCACAACACCGACTACAGACGGCAGTGCCATTCGGATGATGCCCCCCTTCGTGCCTTCCTTCTTTGTTTCTTGAGTCGTCGCTGGGTGGCTGTATAATGGTCAAGTATGGATACGGCTCAAGAGGCTGAAAGACTGCTGCGGGAGATGACCAGGGCGGAGAAGGCACAACTTCTCCAGCCGATCGTGCAGGACCTGGGGGGTGCCTTCCCCGGCATCGAGAATCGGCCCGACGTCTGCGGCGGGGAACCGTGCATCGTTCGCACTCGTATCCCTGTTTGAGCCCTGGTTCGGGCTCGCCAGATGGGCGTAAGCGAAGCCGATTTGCTTCGATCGTATCCGACTCTGTGGGCCGAGGATCTTGCGAATCCCTGGGCCTACTATCTTGCGTATCGTGATGAGATCGAACAACACATCCGCGAGAACGAGGAAGCCTGAGCGGCGCGGCTCTACGCCCTTGGCGCGGCCTCATTCCCTCGATAGAATGCATCCATGGCCGCCAATACGACCAAGCTTTCGGATCGCCTGGAGAGACAGATCAAGGACGCCTTGGCGCCTTTGAGCCCGGAAGCGGTGATTCTCTTTGGCTCCTACGCCTGGGGGCAGCCGACGGAAGACAGCGACATCGATCTCTACGTCGTGACGCAGGACGACTTTCTGCCGGCCACCTGGCGAGAGAAACGGGACGTCGTCCGTGCGGTCTCGAACCGGATCCTGGACCTGAGGACTCAGTACGCCATCGACCTGCTCGTGCACACCAGGCCCATGCATCGGAAATTCGTCGAGACCGACAGCAGCTTCGCCCGTCAAATCATGCAGGAAGGGGTCCGTCTGCTATGAAGCCAGCGAGCCGTCAATGGCTGGAGTCCGCCGAGATGGACCTCGGCAGCATCGAGCAGATCCTCCCCCGGGAGGACTTGACTCCGGTGGTGGCCTTTCATGCCCAGCAGTGCGTGGAGAAGTGCTTCAAAGCGGTTCTTGAAGAGCACGCGCAGAAGGTCCCCAGAGAACACTCCACCCTGAAGTTGTATGGACTGGTCCAGAAGCACATCGCGTTGAAGGTCGATCCTGAGATCCTGACGGACCTGGACGACCTCTACATTGAGTCCCGCTATCCGGGTGCGCTTGGTTTGCTCCCGAACGGGAGGCCCACGCGAGAGGATGGAGAACGATTCTATCGTTTTGCCCAGAACCTCTATCAGCAGATCGGGCGAACGCTGGAGGCAGGGCGTTAGATACGACCGTTTCAGCCGTTGATCTTCTTGAGCAGCCAGGCCATGTTTTGGCCGAGGAGTTGCATGGTTCGCATGCCTTCTTCGTCCTGCTCGACTTCGCCTTGGTTCAGGCCGAAGCCCATGTTCCAGTAGCATGAGCCCGGGATGATCATCTGGCTGATGAGGAAGAAGTGGTTCATCGAATCGAAGGCGTGGATCTCGCCGCCCCGGCGGACCGCCACGATCGCGGCGCCGACCTTGCGCCGGAACAGTTCCGCGTTGGCCTTGGCGACGTAGCCCGCGCGGTCGATCAGGGCCTTCATCTCGGTGCTGACGTCCGCGAAGTAGGTCGGCGAGGCCAGGATGATCCCGTCGGCGGCCACCATCTTGGCGATGCAGTCGTTGACGATGTCGGTTTCGACGACGCATCGCTGGTTCTTGTTCTTGAAGCAGCCGCGGCAGGCGGTGCAGCCGCGGATCGTCTGGCCCGCGAACTGGACCAGTTCCGTTTCGATGCCTTCCTTCTCCAGCTCGGCGAAGACGCGCCGGACCAGGATGGCCGTATTGCCGTCCTTGCGGGCGCTGCCGTTGAACGCGACGACTTTCATGGGGTGTTTCCCTTCCTTTGACCCTGGGTTTCACTCGAACAGGAAGGAATGTTACCGCATCGGGCCGACGAAGGGAAGGGACAGGCCGCGTTTCGTGGGTGTCATCCGCCGCTCGTGTAGGGTGCGTGCCACGCATCGTTCCATCTATTTCGCGACAGGTACGCCTCGATCGTCAGTTGCATAAGTGATTCAACTGCAAGAGCTTATGGTCTTCGGACAGGTGGCGGTCGCGGAGGAACAGGGCGTTTCGGCTCTGCCAGAGGATCGCGGCCGCATGGTCGAGGCTGTGCCTTTCGACCTGCTTTCTCAGATCGGACCAGCGGGACCGGCAGCAGCGGCAGACGTCGTGCTGCTTGTCGTACCACCACAGCTCGAATCCGTCGAAGGCCGGGCAGGTGCTGTCCTTCACGCCGAGGACGCCGTCGCAATACAGCAGTTGCTTGATCTGTTGTCTGTCGTTCACCGTGATCTGTCTCATGGCTGTGTCCTCCTTGAACAAGCGGCTGCAAGTGCGCCTTCGCCTGTAGAAGGCATCCCGCCGCCGGCCGGTAACGCCTGGGCTCTGGAGCCCTGGGCCGGTGCGGCGTTCTCATTTAGGGAAGTCGTGCGCCGCGAGGAAGTTCCACCGCCAAAGGCGAGATTTTTGTGAAGACGGCATTGACAGTCGTGGTAGGCCGATGCCGGTGTTCGATGGCGGGTTGCCGGATGGGACCTCATTGACCTTGTTGACCTCATTGACGGCGTTGAACTTATCGCCGATTACGGTCCGAGAATGGGGTTTTCACCCCGATTTCTCAGGCCGGTCCTGCAATAAATGTTACGGGATTGCGACCAACCTGATGTGGCCGACATCGCGGCTGAAAACAACACCTATGTGGGTTCTTGGATTAAAGGAGCACGACTATGATTCTCAGATGGGCAAAATGGGGCGTGATGGGCGTGGTGGGGCTGGGCCTGGTTGGCGGCATGCTGTTCGGCAAAGACGCGATCAGCTACGTCAAGAGTTCGGCCCGGGGCGTGCGGACGGCGGTGAAGGACTCGGTTCCCGTCGAGTTCGAGCTGCGCCGGGCCCGGGACATGGTCGAGGAGATCATTCCCGAGATGCACGCGAACATCCGTCTGATCGCGCAGGAAGAGGTCGAAGTGGCGGCCCTCAAGGGCGAGATCATCAAGAGCCAGGAATCGCTCAAGGATGAAGAGAACAAGATCAAGGCCCTGCGAGTCGCCCTGGAGCAGCCGAGGGTCGAGTACTCGTTCGCAGGCAGGACCTACGGACGCAACGAGGTGAAGGAAGACCTGGAGGCCCGGTTCGCGCGGTACAAGGAGAGCGAAGTCGTCCTGGCCAGCAAGATCAAGCTGTTGGACTCCCGGGAGAAGTCGCTGGCCGCGGCCATGCAGATGCTCGACAAGACCAAGAGCCAGAAGCGGATCCTCGAAAACCGCATCGAGGCGCTGGCCAGCCAGTACAGGACGCTTCAGGCGGCCGCGACCGGGTCGCAGTTCCAGGTCGACAGCAGCAAACTGGCTCAGACGCAGAAGCTCATCGGCGAGATCCAGAAGCGGCTGGACGTGGCCGAACGCGTCATGGCGCACGAGAGCAAGTTCGCCGGGGCCATTCCGGTGGACGAGATCGACTCGGTCACCGAGACGGATCTGGTCGCCCAGGTCGACGACTACTTCAAGGCCCGGACGGAAGAGACCGCCGTGGCGGCGAATCCAGAACCGGCGCTGCCGAACTGATGATTGATGAAGATTGATGGATGATCCGCGTCAGTAATCAATAGTCGGTCATCAACAATCAATGTCGAGGGTCTGGCCGTGTTAATCCTGCGAATCCGACAAGCTGAGTGTGCGTTGGCCGACGGCCGGCTGGATGAAGCCTTCGAGATCGCCCAGGCGAATGAGGTTCGATCGCACCGATACGGCCAGCGGCTCATCGGCCGGTTGGCCCGCGAGATTGTCCGCCGGGGGCAGGAGCACCTGACGGCCGGCCGCTTCCAGGCGGCCCTGTTGGACTGCAACAAGGCGGAGAAGCTGGGCGGCACGATGTCCGAGGTCGCCCAGCTTCGCACCGCGATCTGCGAGGCCATGACGAAGAACCAGCAGGACTGCCATCAGCAGGCGGCGCGGGTCGCGGAGGCCAGGCGGCAGATCGACGACGGCTGGCTCTCGGTCGGGGGTCGCATCCTCGCCGAGGCGCCCGCCGAGGACGGCCGGGCCAGGATGGTCCGGCAGGAGCTGGAGGCGGCCCGGATCAAGACCGACGATGCGGTCGCCAAGGCGGAGTCGGCCCTGAATCGGGGCGATCTCGAAGAGGCGATGGACATCGTGAGAACCACCGGCCTGGGCCGGAGCAGGAACGGCCGGGTCGGCGAACTGCTGGGCCGGATCAAGTCGCAGACCGTCGAGCGGATCCGGCTGGATCTGGAGCAGGGTCGGATCGACCGCGCCGCGGTGTTCGTGCAGCGAGTCGCTCCGATCGGCAAGGACGGGGCGGAGCTGGCGGAGTTGGTCGAGGCGCTGGCTCGATGCCGCCAGGCGGCGATGTATGTCGCGGCCGGCAAGCCGGGCGACGCGTTGCCGCTGCTCCGCAAGGTCAAGCTGGTCTGCCCGTCGGCGGCGTGGCTCGATGCGGCGATCTCCGAGATCAAGCGGGCCGCCGAGGCGTATGAAGAGCTGGACGCGGGCCCTTTGGGCTTGACGCTGGGGGATGCGGCCCCGATCATGGGGCCGGGCAATTCAGAGGCGGACGCCATGGCGGCGTCCGCAAGCCGTTATGAACCGCGAGTGCCGATGCAGGAACCAGCGATGCCGAGCCGGGAAAACGATCCTCTGCCTTCGAGATTCGTCATGCAGATCGACGGCGTGGGCGGCTTTCTGGTCTTCCGGGATTCGCGGGTCACGATCGGACCGATCAGCTCCCCCGAGCGGCCGATGCTGGGCCTGATGGCCGATCCGAACACGCCGGTGGCGACGATCGAGCGGGTGGACGACGACTACTTCGTGCGGTGCCAGACGCCGATCGACGTCAACGGCAAGTCCGTCGGCGAGGCGATGCTCCGCGACGGGGACCGGATCACGCTGTCGCCTCGCTGCGTGCTGCGGTTCCATCTTCCCAATCCGGCCAGCACGACGGCTCTGCTGACGATCTCCGGCGCGAGGCTGAACCGGCCCGACATCCGGCAGGTGGTTCTGATGGACCGCGATATCCTGGTCGGGCCGTACACCAACAATCACATTCGCACCGACCAGGTGAAAGACCCGGTCGCGCTCTTTGCGCAAAACGGCCGGCTGCTTTGCCGAGCCAAGGACAGTATACTTGTGGACGGGCGCGGTTTTGACCCAGGCGTGGGCCTGGCCGTGGGCAAGCCCGTCGAGATCGGCAAACTCTCGATGGTCGTGGCAAGGCTCGAAGCGTAAGAACAAGACGTGTTGACTCTTATCCGGCGAAGAAACCCATGGACACGTACCAATACAAATACGGAGATCGGCCGCTCGAAGGCTACACGATTCAGCGAGCGGCGGGGCGGGGCGGTTTCGGCGAGGTCTACTACGCCGTCAGCGACAGCGGCCGACAGGTCGCGCTGAAGGCGGTGCAGAGTTACGAGCAGATCGAGCTGCGAGGGATCAGCCAGTGCATGAATCTCAAGAGCCCGCACCTGGTCACCATCTTCGACGTGAAGCACAACGACCAGGGCAAGCCGTTTGTGATCATGGAGTACGTGGCGGGGCCTTCGCTGGCGGATCTGATCAAGGAATCGCCCGGCGGGCTGGGCTCGCAGAAGGCGGCCTTCTTCCTCCGCGAGATCGGCAAAGGCCTCTCGTTCCTCCACGAGTGCGGCATCGTGCACCGCGACCTCAAGCCCGGCAACATCTTCTATGAAAACGGGTACGTCAAGATCGGCGACTACGGCCTGACCAAGGCGATCAGCACCAGCCATCATTGCAGCCACACCATCACGGTGGGCACCGTCCACTATATGGCGCCCGAGATCGGCGCGGGCCGGTACGATCGAAGCATCGACATCTACGCGCTCGGCGTGCTGCTCTATGAGATGCTGACGGGCCAGGTCCCGTTCCTGGGGGCCAGTCCCGCCGAGATCCTGATGAAGCACATGACCGCGACGCCGGACATGACGAACATCGAGGAGCCGTTCGCCCGAGTGATCAGAAAGGCCCTGGCCAAAGACCCCGCCGAGCGCTACCAGAGCGTCCAGGCGATGGTCGAGGACGTCTTCGGCACCGAGCACGTCCGCAACAGCGTGTCGCAATTTGCGCCGGAAGAGCTGTCCGTCGTCGCCGAGCACATCGCTCAGAAGATGCGTGGGGCTCAGGCCCAGGGTGCCGCCCAGCCCGGGGCGGCCGCTCAGGCTGCAACCGACAGCGACTTCAGCAAGGAGATCGGCAAGAAGGCCGAGCAGTTCGCCAAGAAGGCCGAAGTCATCGGCAAGCAGATGGCGGAGAAGTTCAAGAGCGTCGCCGAGCGGGCCCAGCAGATGGGACGCGGGAAGACCACCGTCGCCGATCCGCTCAGCCCTCACCAGCGCCACAAGCTGGCGCTGATCACGATGGCCGCCACCGCTCTGGGCGCGGGCTTCCTCTCCGGCGGCAGCGACGACAGCCGGCTCAAGGCGGCCGCGATCGTCTTCGTGATGATCGGCATCGCGTCGAACATCATCGTCAAGTCGCTTCACCGATGGTGGGTGGCGCTCGACGAAGAGAAGAGGGGCCTGGGCAAGGCCGGGACCATGCTCGTCGCGTCGTTCGTGGCTGTCCTGGTCGGGACTATCCTCTCCGGCGTGTTGGACATCACCTGGATCATGGGGAACTCCGGTCGACGCTTCCCGTCGCCGATCGCCATCGGACCCTTCGGGTTCGGAGTCACCCGCTTTCTGGCGCTGGCCGTTCCGCTGCTGCTGGTGGACTGGGTGAAGATCACGGACCCTCGCCGCTGCAAACGAGTCGTGCTGGGTTGGCCCGTGCTGGCGGGCTTCCTGGGCCTGATCTCCGGCGGGATCTTCGGCGTGTTTCCGATCGTCTCGGCCTGCACGCTGGCCGGGATCATCCTGGTGGTCCAGACCCGCAGTCCCCTGGGACAGACGGTGACGACGACCTCTCCGGCCTCGCCGGGCGCTCCGTGGGACCCCGCCCCGGCGGCCGCCGTCGGCAGGCAGGGCAGCCGTTTCGCGACGCCGACGCCTGGGCGAAGCCCTGCGACGACGGGATCTCGCCAAGGGGCGATGGCGACCGGTCTCATGGCGTGCAGGGTCAGGCCGAGCACTCCGACGATCTGGCTGGTCGGCTGGCTGCTGACCCTGGGGTTGGGCCTGTTCCTTGTGATTCTGGCCGGCACAGGGCTCCGCGGCGATGGCTTCGGGATCGCGGTGGCCTTCGGCATCGACTCCCTGGTCCTCTCGCTGTTCTGCTTCGTCATGATGTTCCGCCGGACCTTCGCGGGCTGGTATCGCTACCTGGTCCGGCCGGGGTTGCTGCTCCTCTGTGTTCTGAGCGTTCTGACGGCTGTGATTCTGATGGGCACGCTGAGGCTTCGCAATGAAGATGCGGCGGCCGCCCTGTTCTTCATCATCTTCCCGGCCATCCTGTTCTTCGTGATCCTGTTTGTTCCGCCCCGCGTGTTCGGGGTCGGCGAGGTGGCCAAGGCACAGCCGAGCCGGGCGCAGTCGGCGCCGGGTGGAGCAGTCTCCCCGGCCAAGAGGTTGACCGCGTTGTTGCTGGCGTGCCTCGGCCCGTTCGGCCTGCTCAACGGTCTTCAGCGTTTCTACGTGGGCAAGATCGGCACCGGCGTCCTCTGGCTCTTCACGGGCGGGTTGTTCGGCATCGGCCAACTCATCGACATCATTCTGATCGCGGTCGGGCAGTTCACGGACAAGGACGGCCGCCCCTTGCTGATGTGGAGCGATCCCAGCGAGATCGCGGCCATCCCGGTGCCGCCTCAATCCGAGGTTGTCGTCCAGACGCCGGCCTCGGAGCCTGTCGCGGCGCCGGGCGAGCCGGTGCGACCCTTCGCGGAGAGTCCGCAGGCGCACCCGGCGCCGGCGCAGATGCCTTCGTGGCCGTCCTACGCGAGCACGACCACGATCTACGAGCCGTTCGATCCGATCGGCGGGTTGTTCGCCGCCCTGGGGCACATCCTTGCCTTTGCGGCCATCGTGATCGGGCTTGCAGTTGCGATGCATGTGCCCAGCATCGTGAGCGCAGGCTGGCCGAACATGTGGATTGTGGAAGAGCTTCGTGCCAGCAACCTCGGGGAGGCCTGGCCCGGGATCGTCGAGCAGGTGGGGACCCTCTTGTTCGGCGTTCTGCTGTTCCTGGCCGCCGTCCTGATCATGATCGGCCGGCGCAAGAGCGGTCCGGCTCATCTGTTTCGGGCCGCGCTGGCGCTGGTCGGTTTCTTCATGGTGATCCTGTTCTTCCGCAGCGAAGTGATGGGGCGTAGCGAACTGATGAACATCGTCGGTCTTCTGCAACAGAACCAGATCAGTTCGGCGATGGAGGCGCTCTTCCGCGTCTTCAGCGAGGGAAGCGCGATCGTAGCCGGCGTGGCCATGCTGGTTTCGGTGTTCGTGATGTCCTGGCCGCCGCGACGGCGGACGCCGGTCTTCACGCCGGTGCCTCCGCAGGGGGTAGTCCTATGAATGCAACGATGCTGCCGATGGCTGTCATCTCGATGACGTTTCTATTCGTCCTGTTGGTCATTCTGCTCACCAAGGCGCCCAAGGTCGGCGTCGGGCTGATCGTGGCCATCGTCGCGATGGTAGGGGTCGGTCTGTTGGTCGGCGTGTTCGTCATCGTGCCCGGCCGCCCGCAGATGGCCATTTACGGCTCGCAGACGCATCAGCAGTTCGCCCACGGCCCGGCCACGACTGGGGTCGGCGGGGACATGGAGGGTGCGTACGGCGGTGCGCACGCCCCTCTCACTGTGCCCTCGACATCCATTCTGCCGAGGATTTCCTCCGAGCCTCTGTCGCCCATCTGGTCCGAGGGCGTCGAGCAGGAGTTCGAGGCGGATGTCTACCCCTCCAGTCTGGCCGCCGCCAAGGCCCTGGGCCGGCGGATGGCGGATCCGATCCGCACCGTCGCAGGCGATCCGAATGCTGCTGTCAAGGTCATCCTCTTTCAGGAGAACAACGAGCGAAGCCTTATCGCGGCGTTCGGACGTTCACTGGAGCAGGCACTGCCCGGCGTGCGGTGCTCCATCGAGGCCGACCTGAGGAACGTTCATCCCGGCGAAGTGGGCCTGACCCTTCGTTTCGACGGAATGCTGCGGGTGCAGGAAGAAGGGTTGGATCTTGTCTTGCCCAGGGATAAGATCCGAGTCCTCGCGACGGCCTTTACGGAAGCCAGACGCACCACCGCGGAAGCGGATTACGTGGACAAGCCCTGGGTCGATAGCTTCGGAGCTTATGCCAGCGCCAGGCCGAACGAGTCTCTTATTATCGCCCGGTCAAGCGGGACCTGCACGAGCGAGAGCGAGGCGAACCAGCAGGCTCTCGACGACGTCAGGGCGCGCCTGACGGAAGCCCTGGGCAGGCAGACGGGCCGCAGTCTCGCGGATCTGGGCCGGCCGCCCATCTCGACCAGGGATGTGCTCGACGGCGGGTTCGTTGTGGACCGCTTCGTGCAGAGCTTCGACACCGCGACCGGCAAGGTCTGGCGGCAGGCGATGCTGATCGACGTCTCCGGCCCGAAACTGGCCCGACTGGCCAACGTCCAGACGCACCAGGCCCGCGAGACCCGGATGACCTGGGCGCGGATGGGACTGTCCTCGGTTGGCGTGCTCCTGCTGATCGGCGTGATTTATTTCTTCCTCAACATGGCCACGCGCGGGTATTATGAATGGTCGCTGAGGATCGCCGGCGCCGTGTTGGCGGTGGTCGCCATCGTCGCGATCCTGATGATCGTGCAGTGAAGCTCGCCGTGCGTGGTGCGTCGCGCGTAAGAAGTACGCACCACGCAATACGCGCAACGTAAGACGAGAATGGCCATAACCAAGGGCGAACAGTACTTCCTGGATCGCATCAAGCAGGGCGACGAGCAGGTGTGGGCCGACTTCGTGAGTCGTTACCGAGGCCGGCTCGTGCGGTTCGCCCGCGCCAAGCTCCCTCAGCGAGAGGACGCCGAGGACGTGGTCCAGGAGACGTTCATCGCGTTCCTCCGCAGCATCGCGAAGTACCGCGGCGAATGCGATCTCGAGACTTACCTGTTCGCGCTCATCCGCCGCAAGATCATCGACAGCTACCGCAGCGCGGGGGCCCGCAAGGTCTGTCTCATCCAGGACGCCTGGGACAGCGACCACGACGAAGGCTCCTCCGACCTGCTGGACGTCGTCGAGAGCCCGGCCCAGACCGCGAGTTGGTACGCCCGGGCCGACGAGCAGCAGAGCCTGGAGAAGACCGTCCTGGCCGACGCTCTCTCCGACCTCGTCGACGGCCTGAAGAAGAACCTGAACTTCCGCGATCTTCAGATCATCGAGATGCTCTTCTATTGCCAGATCCCCAACAAGGACGTGGCCAAACGGATGGGGCTCGACGAGAAGGCGGTCGCCCTGATCAAGCACCGCCATCTCAAGCAGATCAAAGAGAACGTCGCCCGCAGGCTGGGGGCGTGCAATCGCGATGCGTCGTGCGGCGTGCGTAGTGCGCACGATGAAACGCACGACGCAAAACGCACTACGCAGGACGACCCGATCCCCGATTCGCTGTTGACCGATCTCTGGGAGTACTACCGCTTCAGTTGCCCCAAGCGAAACACCATCGGCGCCTACATGCTCGGGACCCTGGAGCCCGACTGGCACAAGTACGTCGAGTTTCACCTCAAGGTCCTGGGCTGCCGATTCTGCCAGGCCAATCTCGACGATCTCCAAAGCCAGAGCCAGGAAACCCAGCAGGAAGCCTTCCAAGCCCGCATCATGGAATCCACCATCGGCTTCCTCACCCGGCCGACGTAGACCGCGTCTCTCCTGCCCCCGGCTGAACGCTGCAAATCAGTACCGGCGCGAAGCGTCGTCCGCTGCATGTTCTTGGCGGGTAGCCCGACTTCGCGGATTCGGAGGTTGGAACCGGCTTGGCGGGGTCAAGATCAACGTTTCTGGGCCGGAGGTTCCACTATGTCGGCGTTTCCGTTTCAACTGGCGTGATTGTGATCCGGGGCGGCGGCTGGGCCAGCAATGTCAGCTTCAGACGCTCCAGACGCAGTCTCAACCCCAACTCCGGGTGCGTGTATCCCTGCAGGATCAGCGTGCAGTCACCGGCCCAGCGTCACGTGCAGGCAGTACGCCAGGAAGCTGAGGAAGACATGCGCCTCAATCCGCCTCGGCATCGATCTGAACCTCCACCAATCGCCAGGCGATGGGCGACTGCCGGCGGGCCGCCCCCCCAGCTTCATTCCCTGCAACTGCTTCAGGCGTTTCCAGAGCCGCTTCAACTGCTTCTGCCGCATCGCCCGCTCCTTGGCCACCCGGTCGGCGCTGCGGGCCAGCACGTACAGTTCCCCGCCCTGCGGCAGGAGCTTGACCTCGACCCCCGCACGAGCCTGTTGCCAGGGCTTGTCCAGCCGGTCCTTTTCCAGTTTGTTCAGCCGGCCCTTGGGCGTGGCCACCAGCTACTGCACCGGCGGATCGGCGGCCCACATCTCGGCCAGCATCGTTGCCGATCAAGTCCAATTCAACCATGGGTTGGGGCGCCTTTGCGCTGATGACGCGGTGATTCCGCGATCCTGGAGGCGCCTTCAACTTCTTTACCGCGACTTGCCAAAGGGGCACACTTGAGGTTCGCACCGCTTTTGTTCGGCATCCGTCAGCTCTGCGGCTATCCGTGCTCACCCGGCGATCAGCCTGTGTTTGAGGATTTCACTGGCGAGTTCCTTGATGGGCTTGCGCTCTCTTCGGGCGGCCTCCCGCAATGCCAGAAACCTTTCGCTGTCCACTTCGATCTCGAAATGGCGTCTCTGGATATCTACATCAACCTCGACGGGTTCGACGAATTCTCCACAGTCTGTGATGCTGTGCGTGTCCCAAAACTCCGCCGCTTCTTCATAGGACTTGAACCCGTCCGGCAGAAGATCGGGGTGTCTATCTGTGTTTCGCATGGAATCACCGCCGCATCCTGTAAATTCATACTGTATTGCAGGGGAAGGCCGCGGCAAAGACAAGGCAAACGTGGGCCGGTCGGGGGGGGGGGCATCTGCTTTCTTCCAGCATGGGCTTGCAGCCCCTGAGTCATTGGCAGGATGCCGATGACTCGGAGATCCACGGGCAAGATGCCCGTGCTGCGAGAGGCGCCTCAGCCGGACTGCTTCCACATCCAGGGTGTTGCGGCGGCGAACCAGACGACCGTGGCGGCCAGCATGACCCACTTGACAGTGGGCAGTTCCATGCGGCCGGCCAGGAACAGGATCGAGGGCAGCATCAGAGCGACCAGCGAGAGCAACGAGACGATCACGAGGATGGTGGTAGTGCGCATGGGATGCCTCCTATGCCTTCGCCGCGTCGGAGTCGATCTGCTGATGTGCCGCGACGGGGATGTCTTGTCTCTGGTAGGCCCGGCTCAACAGGACGTAGATCGCCGACGCGATGAACCAGCCGGGCAGGGCGACAAAGTACAGTGTCCAACTGCCCACGATGAAGACGATGCCCAGACAGACGGCCAAG
>JAAYVJ010000083.1 GCA_012517265.1 Planctomycetota bacterium
ATGGCGAAGTGGTTCTGGGACCGCAGCACGCGGCAGGGCAAGCCCGACCGCGACGACGGATTCGCCGACGGCGCCGATCTTCTGGTTCTTCAATCACAAGACTTGGCTGGAAGTCCAGCCGCAGAGAGTCACGGGCGTATTCGACGTTCGGGACGTGGGCGGCGCGCCGTATGATCTTCTCGATGTCCGCAAACTCGATTCCGGACAAACGACGGAAGACTTCTTCCGGGTCCTCAAGGACCCCGCCGTCTATGGTCGTTAAAGGGCAATCCAGGGGTTTTGCGTTCAGCAAGAACCCAGGAAAGTGTCTTGCCTCAGGGGGAAGTCTGCGATCCCAAACCGAGAACCCCCTGCGCAGGCGCCAAAACACGACAATGCGTATCCTGGAACCAACCCCTGGATTGCCGCGATGCGGGGCTTGAACGAGTTGTCCAGTGGGGGCGCCGTGCGGCCCTAAGCGTCCTTGAGGAGGGACCGCACGGCGCCTTTCGAGAGATAAGTAGAGGAGAGAAGTTGGTGTCTGGCCAAGACGGCAGACACAAGGCATTGAAAGACGATTTGCCGGAGGCGCTGCCCGGCCGGCGGGGGCGCAGCCCCATCGTGCACGGAAGAAGGAATCGCCGGCACTGTCGTCGGCGTCCCTGCCCGTCAGCGAGTGTTGAAGCAAGGCGAGCCTCTCGGATGTGTCGGGCCTCGTGCCTGACCGACCGCTGCAGGACTCCTCGCGTTCCGGTGTGGCAGGCTCCTCCCCTTCCTCCTGTCCGGCACCGCCGTGACTGCAGCGACCAAGATGTCCTCGTGATCAGTCGATCCATCGCCGTGCCTCCACATCCTGCAGAGGCGCTCCTCCATCAGCCCATGGTCCTGCAATCAATCCACTATTGCAGTCGAGGTGTGGTCTCCTCCGTCCGCGTGGACCATGCGAGCGACGAGACTGCTTTTATCCTCGTCGCGACGCAAGGTCAATCGGAAATCCGGAAAAAATCTCAAAGAAGGTCGAGATTTCCGGACTTTGCGAATCACAGACCGATAAGGTGGGGCTATGTCCTCGGAGCGACCTATGCCAAAACGATGAAAGGCAATGGCTGCAAGTATCAGGTTGCCTGTTACGAAATTCGCGGGGAGTCCTGCGAACCGGAGGGTCACGCCGCCGGTTCGCAGAACTCCGGCGTGAAGCGTCAGCGAACCATAACCTGGCCGGAATCGGCGACCAGGGTCTGTCCCGTAATGGTGCGGGCCCTGTCGGAGCACAGGAAGACCGCCGCGTCGGCGATGTCCTGTCCCTTGATCTCACGACGCAGCGCGGTCTTGTTCACGTAGAAGGGAATGACCTCCTCCGGCTTGATCCCGTTCTTCTTTGCGCAGACTTTGATGTACTCTGGATTCCAGATCTTCGAGCCTTCGAAGACGTTGCCCGGCGCGATGCTGTTGACGCGGATCCCGTACTGGCCGAGTTCCAGCGCCCAGCCGCGGGCCATGTGCAGCTCGCCGGCCTTGGTCGCGTTGTACGCCGTATTGTTCTTGCTTGCGTCCAGGCCGCTCTTGGAGCTCAGGTTGATGACGCAGCCGCCCATGCCTTGGGCGATCATCGTCCGAGCCGCCTCGCGGGCCATCAGGAAGTAGCCGGTGAGGTTCACTTCCAGCGCCAGCCGCCACTTGTCCGCCGGCATATCCACCAGCGCAAACGGCGGGGCGATCCCCGCTGCGTTCACCAGGATATCGAGCCCGCCCCATTCGCCCAGCAGTTCGTCGAAGGCGCCGCGAACGCTCTGTTCGCTGGTGACGTCGCAGCGGATCGCCTTGACCTGGTTCTTGGGCCTTTCCTTCAGGATCATCGCGGCGGTCTCCTGCGCCCCGGCCACGTCGACGTCGGCCAGGCCGACCATCGCTCCGGCCCGCGCCAGGCCGATCGCCAGACTCCGGCCCAGGCCGCTGCCGGCGCCGGTGACGATCGCAATGCGGTTGTTCAATTCGCCCTTGCCTTCGCCGCCGACCATCTTCTTGCGGAAGGCCTCGGACTCCCAGTTGTTGATAAACTCCTGCTCTCGCTTGCTCAGGCCCAGGACGCCTCCGAAGCGGTGGGCGTTCATGCGGACGTTGACCGAGCCGTCGGCCATCTCCGAGGCCAGCGGGACGAGCGACTTGTCGGCCGCGATGAAGAGGCCGAAGCCCTTGACGACGAACGCGTACGGCGTCTTCTGCGTGTGGTCGATTCTCACGCGGAGTTTGCGGGCGATCTTCTCGGAGTCCGGGTCTTCGATCCACAGGGCCGGCCCGTTCGAGAAGACCAGCTCCTCCGGGTGCAGGGCGGGGGCGTCCAGCAGGGCCTTGGCGTCCTTGTGCGCCATGAAGGCAGCCATGTTCTCACTCGGTGGGAAGTAGCTGACGGGCACATACTGACCGGTGACCTCGAAGACGGCCTTGCGGATCATCAGTTTCGCGGAGGCGATCTCATCGGCCGGCGGCGTCTTGATCCGCGGCACGCGGGGCGTCTTGATCCTGCTCTTGCAGGCTTCGATGACCTTGGTCACGAGCCGTAGCGCGCCGCCGGCGCTGTCGGCGGTGACGAAGACGCCGTGCTTTTCGAGGAACAGGATCTGCGGCTTCTCGCCGTGCTCCTGTACGTAGTCTTCGACGAGCGACGCGATCTTCTTGGCGAGCATGTAGCCCGGGTCGGCGTAGGGCACCCACAAGGGCGGGTACTTCTCCCCGGCGAAGGCCTTCGCCAGTTCCTTCCGGCCGTTCCGGGCGTTCACGTAGGCCGAGACGACCAAGGGGTGCAGATGGATCACGTGCGACTTGAGCAGCGCGTGCAGGTGCGACTCGACGGAGGGCCGGGCGCCATTGGCGAGCCCGTCGTCGCAGGACTCCAAGAGCCGGCTGACCACGTTGTTCTCGCGCGCGATCGCGTCGAGCTTGTTGAGCGACTTGTCGCGGATGATCGCCAGGACCGGCTCGATCCGCAGCCGCCGCCAGCCTCGCTGCTCGTTCATATCCTTCAGGGCGGTGCCGCTGGCCTTGATGTACATGTGCCTGCCGTCCTCGGTCTTGACCGAGGTGTTGCCGCCGCCGCCCAGCACGAGCGAGGGGTCCTTGCCCGCCGTATTCGAGATCCGAATCAGATCAGCCAATGCCTTGTCCATCGCGTGTCCTACCTCAATAAACTCAGGGAGCGAACCAACAAAGCCGTCATTATTAGCACAATCCGCCCCCTCTGTCCATGCAGAACGACGGGACCCTGTGGAGGGAAGCGGATGCCGGATCGAGGAGCCGTTCGAGGGAAACATGGCAAGGACATCGAATCTTGGAACCGTGTCCGTGCGACAAGAACGGATGGCGACATTGGCTCGGCAAAGTCCGACGATGGGTTTTACCTCGTTGACGTGTTTCATCGACGTGGACTGGTTGACAGAGGCGTACCGCCGCACCTGCAAGGCGAGGCGTTTCTGATCCGCTTTGCCGACGACGCGATGATGGGCTTTTCGAGCGAACAGGACACGCGACGCGTGCTGGAAGCGCTCCCGAAGCGATTCTCACGCTACGGGTTGAAATTGCACCCTGCGAAGACACGCCTGGTGGCGTTCGCACGACCGGCTCGTGAGGGTCCCCCGAGGGGGCCGGGACGAGGACAAGGTCCGGGGACGTTCGAGCTTCTGGGCTTTACCCACTGTCGGGGCCGGTTCCGCCGGGGCTCCTGGGTGATCCAGTGCAAGACGGCGGGCCGTCGCTTGAGTCGCGCCACGCGCGTCCTGAAGGACTGGTGTCGTCGTCGCCACGAGAAAGCCCGCACTCAGCATCAGGCCCTCGATCGAATACTCCGGGGCCACTATGCCTACCATGGCATCTATGAGGCGGCCCGGGCGGGCAACCGCCCAGGTCTGTCCGACCGCCTGACGCAATGCATCGAGAAGCGAGGATGGAAGGTCCTGGGTGAACCGGTTTTCGCCCGGTGCGATCCGCCGAATGCCCGGACCGCATGACCTCTTTCAATTCCTTCTCAACGCCAACCGGGACATCCTCCGCTGTTGCTGTTGGACGTGCGGCAATCCCAGGCGATTCTGGGGCAAACGCACCGTTCACGAGCGTCGGGCCGAGGACTCGTTCCGTCGTGAAATGGCCGAGGGTCTCTGAAGTCCTATCGCTCAATCAGGTTCTCTTCGACCTTCATGCCGAAGTGCCGGCCGGCCTTTTCCACGTGGGCCAGGACCTTGTCGCCGGGTTTGAGGTTCGTGACGGACGTCGCCTTGCCCTGCGGGTCCACCAGGCGGATCGTCTCGGCGTTCTGCAGGACCAGGCTGATCGGCTGGCCCTGGGCTTCCGCTTCGATCAGCATCATGGGCCGCCGCTCGATCTTGTTGCGGCCCAGGTACGCCACCTGCGTCTGGCCCTGGAAGTTGACGAGCATGAC
>JAAYVJ010000566.1 GCA_012517265.1 Planctomycetota bacterium
CCGCGCTGCCGTCGTCCTTCATGGTAATGACCAGGCCGGCCGGCCACGCGTTGATCAGTTCCCAGATGGCACCGGGCTTGCCGCTCGCGTCGAACGCCGTGATGACGCACTTCTTCCTCGCTTCCGCGACGCGGCCGTCGATCACGTCTTGACGCCACTGGTTCACCGACAGGTCCGTCGTCAGCCCGCGGCTCAGGACGGCGTCTCGCCATATCACCCGTCCGGGGATTCTCTGAACGGTCTGTTTGGCGTCTTTGGTGCTCACTTTGTGATCGATGATCTCGCTGGTCGATCCGATTCCTGAGCAACCCTTGAACAGGGCGGTGAATTTGCCCTCCACTTCCACCTGGAAGGAAGTGCCTGCGATGGATTCCAGCGACTTGGCCCGGGCATCTGCCTCTCGTTCCCACGAGCCGGGCTGGAGGACCAGCACGGCCGTCAGCAGGGCGGCAGCGCCCGCCAGCTTGACAAGCCATCGATTGTTCATGCTGTTCTCCTTTCTCTCTAACTCAATGATGCCGACCGAACGGGCCTGGGATGCCGAAGACCATCCCCGCGCCGGGAAGGGATCGGCGTCCAGACTCTTCCTAGAAGATCGTTCCACGAGTCCATATTTCTGCGGTCTTTCCTACAGTCTTTTTTCTCGCATCGTTCGATCAAGCCCGCATTTTATCGGAAGTGTCCGATAATAGCCGCTTCTGCCGGGGTACGGGACTCGTTTGCGTTTGAATCGACGGGCGGAAATGGCTATAATAGAGACTCGATGCAAATAGGGGTTGATGGACGGGGACCTGTATGGATAAGCGTATTGTCGTCTTGTTGGCGATTGCTCTGGCCTTTCCTTGCTCGGCCAAGATTTTGACCGTCGATGACGACGGGCCGGCCGATTCCCGTACGATCCAGGCCGCGATCGACGCCGCCTGGCATGGCGATACGGTCGTCGTGAAGCCGGGGACTTACCGGGAACGAGTGGCCTTCAACGGCCGGCGGATCACCGTGCGAAGCGAAGACCCCTCCGATCCCGCCGTGGTGGCGGCGACGGTGATCTCCGCGAATGCCGCGGCCGGCGTCCTGTTCGATTTCTCTGAGGGCGAGCAGTCCGTGCTCAAGGGGTTCACCGTCACGGGCGGAGGCATTCTCTGCGTCGCCAGTTCGCCTACGATCTCCGGCAACGTCGTTCGCAACTGCACCGGTGCGGGGATCAAAGGACAGAACGGCGCCAAGCCCGCGATCCTCGACAACGAGATCCTCGACAACGTGCTGGAGGGCGTCTACTCCTGCGGCGGGCTCGTCCAGGGCAATCTCATCTCCGGCAACCGGGCCGGACTGGCCTATTGCAGCGGTTCAATTCTGGGCAACGTGATCGCCAGCAACCGGGACGCGGGCGGCCTGTACTTCTGCGAAGCCGAGATCGCCGGCAATACGATCGCCGGGAATTACTCGGCCTCCTACGGCGGCGCGCTCTCGCAATGCGCCGGCGACATCCACCACAATCTCATCGCGGGCAACCAGGCCCTTCACCAGGGCGGAGGGCTCTACGGCTGCACGAAGTCCATCTTCAGCAATACGATCGTCGGCAACCGCGCGGGCGAATCGGGCGGGGCCATCAGCCAGTGCCGCGCCCAGATCTACGACAACATCCTCGCCTACAACCAGGCGCCGATCGCGGGCGGTCTCTACGGCGAAGCCACGAACACGTACAACGCCTACTGGAGCAACGGCGGCGGCAATCTCGGCGGCGGCGCCCTCTCCGGGCTCGGCGAGGTCGTCGTCGATCCTCGATTCGTCTCGAACGGGTCCTGGGACGACCGGGGCACGGCCGGCACGGCCGACGATTCCTGGACGATGGGCGACTATCACTTGAGATCGCGGGCCGGCCGCTGGAACGCCCAGAAGCGACGGTGGGTGGCGGATGGCGACACGAGTCTTTGCATCGACGCGGGCAGGCCGAATTCGAGCTGGGCTGAGGAGCTGTGGCCGCACGGCAAACGGATCAATCTCGGTGTCTACGGCGGCACCGCCGAGGCGAGCATGTCCCTGTCCGATCTTGGCCTGCCGGCGGATCTCGATCACGACGAGAATGTGGCGATGCGGGATCTGATGCGGTTCTCGCAGAGCTGGCTGACCGCGAGGAATCCGACGGCCGGCGACCTCGATCGCCGGGGCGGGGTGGACTTCAACGACTTCGCGTTCCTAGCGCTGGACTGGCGGACCGGATCGTCGGCGCAGAGGCCGCCGATTCCCAACCCGATGACCTTCGCGACAGCCCCGTATGCGACCGGTCCCTACTCGATCGCGATGGTCGCTACGACGGCCACGTCGACCGACGGCACCGGCGTCGAGTACTATTTCGAGGACTTCCTGACTCCCACGGCCAACAGTGGATGGCTCTCCTTCGGGCCCAACCAGGAGCCCGGCTGGGAGGACGTCGCTCTCAAGCCGCACACGCAGTATTGGTATCGGGTCAAGGCCCGCAACAAAGGCAATCTGCTGGAGACGGACTGGTCGGACCGCCTGTCCGCCATCACGCTGCTGGAGGATCGCACCGCTCCTTCGCCCAATCCCCTGACCTGGCAGACCCAGCCGCACGGCGTCGGGGCCGGAACGATCCGGATGGTCGCCACGACCGCGACCGACGACAGCGGCGTCGAGTATCTGTTCGAGTGCACCTCGCATGCGGCCTACAGCAGCGCCTGGCAGGACTCGACCGTCTATGAAGCGGCGGGTCTTCCCAAGGGATACTACACGTTCCGCGTTCGGGCCAGGGACAAGTCGCCCAATCACAATCCGACCGAGTGGTCCGCCGAGGTGGCCGTGGATCTGCTGCCTCCGACGCCCGATCCGATGACGTGGGCGAGTGAACCCAAGGAAGTCCGCATCGGGACCGGCTCGTTCGACTACTACGCGAAGATGACGGCCGCCGAGGCGACCGACGACAGCGGAGACGTCGAGTATTTCTTCCAGTGCACGACGGAGTCCGGGTTCAACAGCGCCTGGCAGAAGTCCCCTGAATACAGCGTCAAGGTCGGCCGCGCCGGCCAGCGCCACCGATTCCGCGTCAAGGCCAGGGATCTGTCGGCCGGCCACAACGAAACCGGCTGGTCGAGCGAACTGCCGGCCAAGTAGCGGACTCGTTTCTCGCTCATCACGATGCGACTCCGATCCACGCGGCGGACGCGCGGGGATTGCCGATTCCCTTCGATGGTCCGCCCGGGTACCATGTGTGTCATTGGGTTCATTTGGAGAGTCGCTCATCGTGGTCATGGCGCATTGGGAACTGTTCTCGCACCCGGCGGACATCGGGATTCGCGGCGTAGGGCCGACGAGAGAGGCGGCCTTCGCGCAGGCCGCAATCGCCCTGACGGCCGTGATCACCGATCCGAAAAAGGTCGAGCCCCGCGAAGCGGTAAACGTCGTCTGTCAGGAAGACGACGACGAGCTGCTCTTCATGAAATGGCTGGCGGCGCTGCTGTACGAAATGGACACGCGCAAGATGCTGTTCAGCCGGTTCGAGATCCAGCCGATCGCAGGCGGCCTGCGGGCGACGATCTGGGGTGAGCCGGTCGATGTGGACAAACACGAGCCCGCGGTCGAGGTCAAGGCCGCCACGTACGCCGGACTGAAGGTCGAGAAGGACCAGGCCGGCAATTGGCTGGCCCAGTGCATTGTCGATGTGTAGATCAGTCGCACAGATCCCATGAGTCCTATCGGTCCCATGGTTCTCTTCAGGAGTTCAGTCGATGTCTTCTCTGAAACCGCAAAAACAGGCCGAATCCCAATGGCGGATCCAGCCGTTCGACAGGATGCAGGTGCCCGTGGTCGTCTTCGCGGACGATGAGCTGATTCGCGAGATGGACGAGCAGGTCTATCAGCAGGCGGCCAACGTCGCTTCGCTGCCGGGCATCGTGAAAGCGTCGTACGCCATGGCCGACGCCCACTGGGGCTACGGCTTTCCCATTGGCGGCGTCGCGGCCTTCGACCCCGACGCGGGCGGGATCATCTCGGCCGGCGGCGTCGGCTTCGACATCTCCTGTGGCGTGCGGGCCCTTCGCACCGGCCTGACCTATGGCCAGATCCAGGGCAAGGAGAAAGAACTGGCCGACGTCCTGGCCCGGCGTGTGCCCGCCGGAGTCGGCAGCGAAGGCAGGGTGAAGCTCTCTCCGTTGGAGATGGACGAAATGCTCACGGGCGGGGCGCTCTGGGCGGTCGAGCAGGGCTACGGCACTCGCACCGATCTGAAGTACATCGAGGAGAACGGGCGGATGCCCGGCGCCGAGCCGCAATACGTCTCCGACCACGCCAAGCAGCGACAGGAGAAGGAGGTCGGCACGCTCGGCTCGGGCAACCACTACCTGGAGGTCCAGCG
>JAAYVJ010000567.1 GCA_012517265.1 Planctomycetota bacterium
CTGATCCTGTCGCTCTTCGACGCCAACGGCATCGAAGTCAAGAAACAGGTGCAGATCGTCGATCTCGCCCAGGCCGTTGAGAACGATTACATCGGCTCGCCCTGCGGCAAGCTCGACCAGACGATGGTCCTGTTCGCCAAGGAAGGCATGGGGACCTACTACAATCCGAAAGACCGCTCGATCGAGTACGTTCCCATCGGCAAGGGAGCCATCGATTTCCGCATCGTGGTCCTCGACACCGGGACCGACCGGCCCGGCCTGGAGAAGGCGACCTACGCCGTGCGGCGACGACAGTGCGAAGAGCTTGTCGCGATCCTCCAGAAGGCCGGCTACAAGATCACCTGCCTGGCCGACGTGAAGGACGAAGCCCTGTACAAGAAGATCATGAACCAGTTCGGCGGCAGCCACGCGGACCTGTGCGACCGGCTGAACTACATCTACCACGCCCAGCAGCGGTTCTATCAGATGATGGACGCCTGGCGATCCGGCGACGTCGAAAAGGTCGGCGCGATCTTCCGCCAGGACGGCCTGGGCCTGCGGGACGACTACAAGATCTCCGGGCCTGAACTCGAAACCATGTGCGACATCGTCCGCACGGTCCCCGGCGTCCTCGGCGAACGCATGCTCGGCGGCGGCGACAAGGGAGCGTCCGGCGCTCTGGTTCGGGCCGAGAGCGTCGACGCGGTCAAGCAGGCGGTGGACGCCGCCTATCCTCGCAGCCGTCCGGCGTTTGCGAACAAATACGCCGCCCACGTCTGCAAGGTGGTCGACGGCGTTCGAGTGTACGAGGGAGTTCTTTGAGCCACGCAACGACACAAAAAGGCATCTTCGCGGCGACCGTTCTGGCCAACCGTCAGATCGGCGAATGCTTCTGGAGAATGGACCTGGAATTCACCGGCGACGGCGCCCTCGCCTTCGCCGAGTTCCGGCCCGGGCAGTTCCTCCAGATCGACGTCTCGCGGTTGGGCCTGCCCCCCGAGGATCGGATCCCGCCGCACCTACGCGACGCCTGCCGGCGAAACGTCATTCTCCGCCGGCCGTTCAGCTTCGCGGACGTCACGGCCGAGCCGGGCAGAACGACGGCCGAGCTGCTCTACTGCGTGCTCGGACCGGCGTCGTTGCGACTGACCACGCTCGCGGCAGGCGACTCGGCCAGCATCATCGGGCCCCTGGGCAACGGCTTCTCCATGCCGGCCAACAAGCGGCTGGCTCTGCTGGTCGCCGGCGGCATGGGCCTTCCCCCGATCCGCTGCCTGGCCAAGCATCTGCCGGTGGACTGCCCCGAGGTGGAGACCATCGCCTTTGTCGGAGCCAAGAGCATCGACGCCCTGCCGTTCGAGGGGGATCTCGGCGAGATTCCCGCGGAGGTCGGACCTTTCATCCCGGCCTTCGCGAAGCTCGGCGTCTCCGTGGCCGTGGCCACCGACGATGGCTCGGCCGGCTACTGGGGTCTCGTCACCGACCGCCTGACCCGCTGGCTGGACGAACAGAAAGGCTGGTCGCCCCAGGGGACGATCCTCTATGCCTGCGGCCCCGAGCCGATGCTGGCGGCCGTCGCCCGCATCGCAGGGCAGCGAGGCATCGACTGCCAGGTGAGCATGGAGCGGCGAATGGCCTGCGGCGTCGGCCTGTGCCAAAGCTGCGCGGTGGAGTGCCGCCCCGCAGCGCCGCTGCGTGTCGGAATGGAAGGTTCGCAGGAGACCGTCTACAAGCTCTGCTGCCAGGACGGCCCGGTCTTCGACGCCAAGACCGTCGTCTTCGGCGAGAACAAATAGCGTTCCGCAGTCGGCTGAGGGATTTCAGGAATCGTGGCGCAAACAAACGTGGACATCTCGATCGATTTCGCGGGGCTCCGGCTGAAGAACCCGGTGTTCACCGCATCCGGCACCTGCGGCTACGCCGACGAGTTGGCCGATTTCATGGACGTCAACGCCCTTGGGGGCTTCATCACCAAGAGCATCACGCTCAAGCCCCGCAAGGGCAACCGCACGCCGCGGATTGTCGAGACCGACTCTGGGATGCTCAACGCCATCGGCCTGGCAAACGTCGGGCTCGACCGTTTCCTGGCCGAGAAACTGCCGATCATCAAGGAACTGACCGTTCCGGTGTTCGTCAACGTCGCGGGCGAAATGATCGAGGAGTACGTCGCGGTCGTCGAGCGGCTGGCCCAGGAGAAGGCGATCGCGGGTTTCGAGTTGAACATCAGTTGCCCGAACGTGGCCAAGGGCGGCATCA
>JAAYVJ010000568.1 GCA_012517265.1 Planctomycetota bacterium
CGCGGCTGTCTGAGGTTCCTCGTGGAGCGGCGCTCGGTCGCCCGATCACTTGGCCGCGTGGGCCGCGATGGAGGCCTTGATGTCCGCGACGATCTGAGCGGCGGGCAGCCCCTTGGCCGTGTTGGCCGCGATCCAGGCGGCGGTGATCGGCGCGAGGCTTTCGTCCCACTTGGCCTTCTCGGCGGCCGAGAGCGTGATCACCTCGACCTGCTGCTCTTTCTTGGACCAGTCGAGGGCCTCGGCGCAGTGGCTGTCCATGTACTGGCCCGTCCAGACGCACTGCTCGGCGGCCAGGTCCTCCATCACCTTCTGCACGTCGGAGGGCAGGCTGTCCCACTTGGCCTTGTTCATGACGACCGCGAACGGGTAGATCACGGTGTCGGTCAGCGTGACGAACTTGCACAGCTCGGCGAACTTGAAGTCCTTGAGCACTTCGACGGAGGAGAACAGGCCCTGGACGGCGCCCTTCTGGAGGGCGTCGGGCGTGTCGCTCATGGGCATGCCGACGAGGTTGGCGCCCCAGGCCGCGAGGATCTCGGCGGCGCCGCCGCTGGCTCGCAGGGCGCAGCCCTTGACGTCCTCCAGCGTGCGGATGGGCTTTCGGGACATGACGTTCGAGGGGGCGGTGGCGAACATCGTCAGGACCTTGACGTCCTTGAACTCCTCGGGTTTGTACTTGTTGTAGAGGTCCCAGAGGACCTGGCTGCCGACCTTGGCGTTGGGGATGCCCAGCGGCAGGGAGGTGGCGTTGGTGACGGCGAACCGGCCGGGCTGATAGGACATGCACAGGCAGCCGATGTCGGCCTGGCCCGCGATGACGCCGTCCATCATGTCTTTGGCGTCCAGCAGCGTGGCGCCGGGATAGGTCTCGATGGTCACCTTGCCGCCGGTGCGTTTCTCGACTTCCTGCTTCCACCGCTCCATCTGCACGCAGGGGAACGTCGGGGCCGGCGGGAAGTTCGCGTACGTCAGTTTGACCGCCTTGGCCGGCGAGGGGCCGGCTTGGCTTCCGGACTTCTTGTCGCAGCCGGACGCCAGAAGTACCAGCAGCGCCAGGGCGATCACGACCGCAATCCTACTGTTGTTCATGGCGATATCCCCTTTCGCGAAACAGAGTCGATTCACTTCCCGGGACCCGGTTACGTCAGGTTCCCGTCCTTGTCCTTGTGGAAGACGCGTTTGGCCTTGCCCTCCTGTCGCGGCAGGCCTCCGATGGGGAAGACGTCGCCCTTCGGACTGAAGCCCAGCGCCTCCTTGAGCACCTTCTCGACCATGAAGCCGGTCACGTTCGGTTCGGCCTCGACGTGGACCGTGACATCCTGGACGCCGTCGATGTCTTCGAGAATGATCTGGTAGTTCGCTCCGACGCCGGGGATCTGCATGAGGGCCTGCTCGACCTGCTTGGGGAAGAAGTTGACCCCCTTGACGATGAGCATGTCGTCCACGCGTCCGGTGATCGGGGCGATCCGCACGTGGGTGCGTCCGCAGGGGCATTTGTCCCGGCTCAAGATGCGGGTCAGGTCGCCCGTGCGGAACCGGATCACCGGCAGCGCCTCGCGGGTCAGCGAGGTCACGACCAGCTCGCCCTGTCGGCCGTCGGGGACCGGGGTCTCGCCCTTGGGTTCGAGCACTTCGACGATGTAGTGGTCCTCCCAGACGTGGATGCCGTTGTGCGCCGGGCAGTCCTGGCCGAGCGTGCCGACGCCGCCGGTCTCGGTCATGCCGTAGATGTCGAACGCCTCGATGCCCAGCCCGGAGGCGATCTTGCGCTTCATGGAGTCCGAGAAGATCTCGGCCCCGAAGACGCCGATCTTCAGGTGCGGCAGCGTCTCGGCCATCTCCTGCAGGACCTCCATGATCCGGATGCCGTAGCTGACGACGCCGGTGATGACGCGCGTGCCGAAGTCGCGGGCCAGGCGGATCTGCCTGGCCGTGTTGCCCGCGCCGGTGGGGATGATGAACAGGCCCGCGGCCCGGGCGCCGTGGTACATCCCGAACCCGCCGTTGAACAGGCCGAACGACGGCGTGATCTGGACCGGGTCGCCCGGCCGGGCCCCGGCCATGAAGTAGCACCGGGCCATGCACTCGGCCCACTGCTGGAGGTCCGCCCGGGTGTAGGGCATCACGATCGGCGTGCCGGTCGAGCCGCTGGACATGTGCATCTCGATGAACTCGCCGGCCGGTCGGCAACTGAGCCTGGCCGGGTAGTTCTCGCGCAGCAGTTCCTTGTCCATCAGGGGCAGCTTGCGGACGTCCTCGACCGAGCGAATATCGTCCGGCCCGACGCCTCGCTGCTCCATGCGGCGCCGGCTGACCTCGTTGTTCTCGTAGACGTGGCGAACGATCTTCTTGAGGCGGTCCGTCTGCAGCGAGCGGATCTCGTCCAGGGACGCCGTCTCGACCGCCTCCTGAAAGAACGCGCTCATGCCAGAGTCCTCCCGACCTCGAACGCCTGGACGTTGAGGTCTCTGTACTGCGCCTTGACGCAGTTGGCGACCGCGGCGTGCCACGCGTCCAGCGGGAGGTCCAGGCCGGTGGACAGGGCCCCCAGCAGGATCACGTTGGCCACGCGGATGTTGCCCATCTCGATCGCCTTGGCGGCGGCGTCGAAGTAGATCAGCCGGGGGAACTGGTCCCGCAGCTTGGCCTCGGCGTCGTCGGGGTACTTGGCGGCGCCCATCGAGACGGTCACCGGCATGATGATCTGGCTGTTGACGACGGTCAGGCCGTCCGGGGCCAGGTAGTCGGCGTACCGCATCGCCTCGATCCGCTCCAGCGCGCCCAGCACGCGGGCGGCGCCCTTGTTGACCAGGGGGCTGAAGACCTCTTTCCCGTAGCGGATCTGGGCGACGACGGAGCCGCCCCGCTGGGCCATGCCGTGCACTTCATTCGTCTTGACGTCGAAGCCGGCGGTCATCGCCGCCTGGGCGACGATCTCGCTGGCCAAGAGGATTCCCTGGCCGCCGACGCCGACCAGGACCACGCTTGTCGTTTCC
>JAAYVJ010000569.1 GCA_012517265.1 Planctomycetota bacterium
AGGATCCCGTTGGCGTCCGGCGCCGTCGTCAGGAACACGCCGCCCGGCCGCAGCTTGAACGCATCGGCGGGATCGGCGAACAGATCGACCGGCGTCGTCCCCGCCCCGCCGATCAGGAGGCTCGCCTCGACGCTGGTGTTCTTCAAGAACAGGACCTTGAGCTTCTCCATCGTCAAGGCGTTCTTGAGGGAATCCAGCAACGTGCCCCCATAGAGGTCCAGCGTCTCATCGGCCGCATCGGCCAACGTCCGCTGACCATGATATAGCACGTTCGCCTGGTTGGCCCCCGTCCCGTTGGTCAGCTCCAGCGCCCGGTTGATACTGAGCCGGTCCGCCAAGTTGCTCAGGTTCTGCACCGCCTGGCAGACGGCGTCGAACCCCAGCACGACCTTCACAGTCAAGGACATGACATTCTCCTTTCACGAGCCGGTCAGCAGCTTGATGAGCACCGAGCCCAGCGCACTGCCGCCGGCGGTCAACAGGCCCAGACCCGCCAGCAGGCCCAAGACGAACCGCTTGGATCCGAACAGCTGCTGGCCGGCGGGACAGGTGGCCTTGTGCACCTCGATCATCTGGGCCATGGCCTTGCCCTGCGCGGCGGCGAACTCCTTGCCCAGGCTCTCCGCCACTTCCCGGGCGATCCAGCGCACGACCTGCTGGTCCGCCGCCGTCAAGGTGACCTGGCTGGCATTCTCCTGCGTCGGCATCGCTCCCCTCGTTACGGCGTCGTGATGTTGCTCATCAGGTACGCGCACTCGGTCGAGATGAACTCCTCGTCCGTGTCGTGCCGGACCCGGATCACATCGCCCCGGACCCTTTCGTCCCGGTAGGACTCGACCACCGTGTTGGTCGGCGACTCCCGGGTCCACAGGAACGTGCGGCCCAATTCCGGCTCATTGCCCAGCATGGGGCCCTCGCTGACGCGGCAGAGCATCGCGTATTCGTTGCTCCAGATCCCGCTCAGGTCGGCGTCCTGGCCCTTCTTGGCCTTGTTGAAGAGCCCCCCACCCACGAGGATCTGGCTGACCCCGAAGGCCTGGGCCAGCAAGGGCACCGCGATATCGCCCCGCTGCACGGCCGGCGTCGTGTACTTGATCCGGTCCACGATCTGGTCGCACAGACCCAGGTCCAGGAACGTGCTGTAGGCGATGATCAGCGTGTTGGGCTCGACGCCGATCGTGTCGTGGATCGCCTTGCGGCCCTTCTTGACGTCGTCGATCGGCGTGGCGTTGGCGTGATCGTCCCACTCGTTGACCACGGCATGGGCCGTGAAGTTCGACTCGTTGAAGACCATGCCGGCGATCCGCTGCTCCTGGCCTCGCAGAATGATCTTCAACGCCCGGATGCCCGCCGCGACCTCGGCGTCGAAGTACTGCCGGTAGAGGTTGACCTCGCGGTCGTCCACCGGCTCCTCCCAGCCGTTCTCGCTGGTGGCGTAGGTGTCCCACTGCCACTCCCAATCGCTGCGATGGTACTCGCCGCGGGCGGAACGCTTGGTATTGGGGATCGAGAACATCACCTCCGGCGGGATGACGGGGTACTGGCCGGTCTGCAGGTCCACCCGGAACAGGGGCAACACACGCAGGCCGATGAACGCGTCGGCCGGGTCCACGGCCTCGTAGATCACGGCCCGCAGGTCCGGCCGCTCGGCGGCTGTCGTTGGTCTTGGCATGGATGGGACTCCTTTCTCTCAAGTGGAAGCGTGGAAGCGTATAAGCGTGGATGCGTGGAACGCTCCTACGCTTTCCCGCGGCAGCGGGGACGCTTCAACGCTCCTACCTTCCTTCACACTTCTCATTTCAAAAG
>JAAYVJ010000570.1 GCA_012517265.1 Planctomycetota bacterium
CGGCTGATGTTCCAGCCGAACTGCTCTTTCAGAAGACCCGCGACGGCCTCGCAGAACACATGACTGCCTTGCGGTGGATCGTAGTTGCCGACGGCTCGGTCGAACCGCCCGCCGTCCTCGAGCATCGCAACCATGCTGCGTCGAAACCGCTGCTCCATCGCCGGGATGTGTGCGGGATTGCCGCCGCCGAGCATGAGCATGTCGCGATGCCCCGCCAACGCGGCCCCCAAGTCGTCCATGAGTTGTCCGATGCCGGATTGAACTGCGATCTTCCTGCCGAATTTGGATACATTCATAGGTGCGTATGATGGGGCTCGACGGTGCGGCCAGTCAACTCTTTTCAGGCGGATCGAACGTCACACCTGCACGGCCTGCCGCGGGGCGAAGAAGTACAGCCACTTCTCCAGGACCTTTTCGCCGCGGATCGCGGAGGCCGCCCTGGCGTACAGGTCCAGTTGTCCCCGATAGGACTCGGCCCGCTGGGCGACCGCGGGACCCGAGACGTGGTCGGTCTTGAAATCGATCACGAACAGCCCGTCGGCCGTCCGCACGAGCAGATCGATGACGCCCTGAACGACGATGATCTCCTTGCCGTCACGCGGGACCCCGTCGGCAACCTCGCAGGCAGGCAGACCGTACGTGAAAGGCCATTCCTGCCAGACCTCATGGCGACTGTCGCAGACGATCTCGCCGAGCCGGCTCTCGAAGAACGCCAGGATCGACCGCGTGTCGATCTCCCCGGCGACGGGCTCCGGGATGGCCCCCTCGCCGACGAGCCGATCCCTGGTCTTCTCGATCACGCCGAGCGAGACGGGACGCTTGAGATCCAGGGACGAGACCACCAGGTGGGTCGCGGTCCCCACGAGCTTGGCCAGGCGCGATCCCGAGGACCCGCTCTCAACCGCGATCAGCGCCGCCGGCTGGCGGTCTATCGCCTCGGAGTAGTCCCGCTGAACGAAGGCGTCTTCCTGATGGGTCAGCTTCGTAACCGAGTTCTTGGCCGCCAGATGAATCGCATAGGAATACGGATAGGCTCGCTTCAGGACGCTCTTGACCTGGGCGAGCAGTTTCCGACCCTGGTCGTCGGCCGGCTGCCCGGCTTGTGTGAAGAACGCCGATTTGATCTTGGAGGTCCGCAATGTCATCACCAGCCTCGACAGGTCCTTCAGCGCGTCCTGGCCGTGGACGCGCAAGTCGAACAGACCCTGGTCGACCGCCTTGTCGCCAAGGTCGGTTTGAAAGGCGGTATGGAGGACCCGCTGATCGGACAGGCCGTACAGGACCCATTCCAATTGACTCTTGCAGGGGCGCAGCAGCCACGCAGGGACCTGCTCGCGGCCCAGGAGCAGGCCTTGCGAGAGGATCTTGCCGCAGTCGGTCCGCTTGTGCGAGGCGGTCAGAATCAGCCGATCCCGGGCCCGCGTCGTGGCGACATACAGGACCCGCATCTCCTCGGCCAGCATTGTGGCCAGCTTCTTCTCGCCGATCACCTCGTGGGCCAGCGAGCGGAGTTTGGTGTTCGACCGCGGATCGATCACCTGCAGGCCGATCGCGCTGTCCGCATCGGCCGCCAGGTCCGCATAGATGTCCTGCTTGTTGAACTGCGTCTCCAACTCCGCGAGGAAGACGACCGGGAACTCGAGCCCCTTGCTCTTGTGCACGCTGAGAATCCGCACGGCGTTGCCCGCCGCGCTGCCCGGCTGAGCCGGAGCCCAGTCCTGCCCCTCCGCCTGGAGTCGTTCGAGGAAGTCGACGAACCGCGTGAGCGAGGCGACGCCCGAACTGCTGGCGAAGCCTTCGAACTGAACGGCTCGGTCGTGGAGCCGGAGCAGGTTGGCCTTGCGGGCCTGGCCGTTCGGCAACGCCGAAACGAAGGCGAGGAATCCACTCTGGCGGTAAATCCTCCACACCAGACCGGCCAAGAGTCCTCGCCGCGCCAGACTTCGCCACTGGTCGAGCCGTTCGAAGACGCGGACGAGCTTGTCCCTCAGCTCGGCGTCCGGCCCCTTCTCGCGATAACACGCGGCACAGGTGTGGAAATCGGCGCACCGGCCCTGGTCCCGGCCCAGGAGCCGGATCTTCGCCAGTTCCGTGTCGGTGACGTGGAATAGCGCGCTGCGCAGCACGGTCGCCAGTTCGATGTCACGGCGAGGGTTGTCGAGGACCTTCAAGAGGGAGATCATGTCGCGGACCTCCGTGGCCTCGAAATACCCGGCGGTCGCGTCGCAGCTCACCGGGATGCCCGCCAGCCGGAGAATCTCGACGTAGTCGTTGGCCTTCTGGGCCAGAGAACGCATGAGAATGACGATGTCGCGGTACTCCACGTCGCGGGGCTCGGCGCCGCCTTTGTCCTGGATCTGGAACTCGGCCCGGCCGGTCTCGGCCCCCACCATCTCGCGAATCCGCCGCGCGATCAGCGCCGCCTGGCGCTGACGGGCGTTGACCAGAGCCAGGTCCTCCGACTCGGGGCCCTCGTCGCCGCCCTCGTCCGAACCGGATCGCGGGCCGCGCTCGTCGAGGATGTGCATCTCCACGATCGGCTTGCCCGCTTCGGGCGACGGCGAGCCGGGAGGCGCCTGGAGCATCGCCGTCTCGTCGTAGTCGACGTGTGCGATCTCGGCGGTCATGATCCGGCCGAAGATCTTGTTGACGAAGTCGAGGATCCCCCTGGCCGAGCGGAAGTTGCAGTTGAGGTCCACGCGGAATCCGCAGGACGGATCCTTTGGACTCGCGGACGCCGGTTTCAATCGCTCCAGGAAGATGGTCGGCTCGGCCCCTCGCCATGCGTAGATGCTCTGCTTGACGTCTCCGACGACGAAGACGTTGTCGCCCGAGCTGAGCGCATCGAGGATCGACTGCTGCACCGGGTTGATGTCCTGGTACTCGTCCACGAAAATGCACTTGAACCGTCTGCGGAGAGCCAACGCGGTCTCGGACGGACCAAGCCGCTCGCCGGATGGGTCCGCCGTCGTCAGCAACCGCAGCGTGTAGTGTTCGAGATCCGCAAAGTCCAGGCCCTTGAGATTGCTCTTTCGC
>JAAYVJ010000571.1 GCA_012517265.1 Planctomycetota bacterium
CCAGGCCATCCAGACCGTATTGTCGCGCGTCCAGGGCGTCAGCGGATAGAAATCACCGTAGTAGTTCGGCGAGACCCGGCGCCACTGGCCGATCAGGCGGCGTAGCGAGGGGTAGTCCAGGTCCGTCAGACGCACGTCGATGCCCAAGCCGAAACCGGGGCAGGCGTTGCTCCAGAAGGCATAGGGCTCGACCGGGGTCCGGCCGCTGCCATAGTACGAGGCGTTGCGGGTGGCGACCGTGCCGGTGCCGTGATAGGGCAGCCACATCGACAGGCCGTACGTCATGCACTGATGGCCAATGGCTTCATAGGCGTAATCGCTTCGCCACAGAGGCACGGCCCGGCGCATCGTCTCGACGTCGTTGCGCCGCCCGCCGCTGGCGCAGGAGTCGATCAGCAGGCCGGGATGGCGGCGCCGCAGTTCGTCCCAATAGGCGAGGTAGCCTGTGATGTGCCGGATCTCGGTGATTCCCTGTCGGTCAGGGGCGTCTGCGGATCGCCAGTAGTTCAGCGGGTCCATGTTGAAGTCCTGGCGGTACAGGTCGATCCCTTGCTCGGTCAGGAGCCGGTCAACGTGGTCGGTGAGCCATTGCCGGGCCGCGTCGTTGCCGAGGTTCAGCAGGCCGCCCTTGGCGCCGCCGAGGATCCATTCCGGATGGTTCTCGGCCAGCCACGTGCCGGCGGTTACCCGTTCCGGCTCGAACCAGACGAGAATCTTGATGCCCTTGGCGTGCGCGTGGTCGGAGACCGCCCGAAGTCCGCGGGGGAACCTCGCCGGGTCCACCTGCCACGTGCCCACGCGGGGCCAGCCCCCGCCGTGGTGGATGTACCAGCCGGCATCCATCCACCAGTAGTCGAGCTTGATTCCCTCCTGGAGGTAGCGGTCGATGAACAGGATCTGTTTCGCCTCGTTGGCATCGATCATTTCGTTGTACTGCCGCGAGCTGGAGGCGAAGAGCTTGGCCGGCGGCAGGACGCCGTCGGGCTTGGGCATCGAGTGAGCCATCATCCAGCGTCGCCAGACGTTCTGGGCGGCGATCCATCCGCCTTTCCAGAATTGCAGCACGATCAGCGGACTGCGGACCTCCTCGCCCGGCAACAGCTTGAAGTGGGTCAGCTCCTGTCCGGCCGAGAGGTTCAGTCCTCGGTCGCTATCGCGGACGAACTCGGCGGCCCACTGTCCGGGCCAGCCGACGGCGACGATGAGTCCCTCGCCGCCCCATTCCAGGTTGAAGTACGACCAGTCGGTGTTGGTCGGCCGGCCGCCGGAACCGCCCAGATGCTTGCGGATGCCTGGGCCCAGCGGCGTCTCCAGCGGGCCGTAGTCGTTGCCGTTGGCAGGGGAGCCCACGTTGTGATGGAGCAGGAACTCCCGCTCGCCGCTACGATCCACCCGGACGTCCAAGGCCTGGATCTTCTCGACGATCGGAGTGTCGGTCGAGCCGGTGTTCTTGAAATACAGGGTCCATTCAGCGGTGGGGAAATCGTCGTACGCGACGAGGACGCAGCGAACCTGCAGGCCGGTCGTCGGATCGGCGTAGACAAGCGTGTGCTCGGTCCGCTGAGCGTCGAGCTTCCGCATTTCGCGGCTGGTTTGCCAGGTCTTGAGCAGGTCGCTCGACGGTTTCCCGCCGTAGACGAAGGAGAAGGGGGGCTCTGCGATTGAGATCGCCTTGGGCGTTGTCCGGCCGAGGGGCAGGTCCTGGAGCCGGATGTTGGCGCCGTCCTGGAGTCTGATCGTCGCATCGGCCCAAAGCGCCTGGTCCCAGCCTCGCCCGTCGCCGCCGTCTTTGACGCGGATCTCGAATTGGCGGGCGCCGTTGAGAGGGACATCGATAGGACGCGGGCCGTCTTTGAGTCGCAGGACCGGGGTGGTCAGGACCTCTTTACCGTCGACGAGCACGTGGAACGTCACCGACCCGTTGCCCGTCGCGGCGCCCCGCTGCGTGTCGTCGTTGTTCTCCAGGCCGACGTCGGCCGTGAATCGCTCCGCGGGCCGGCCCAGGACGACGAGCAGGTGCTTGGTGGAGTTGAACGCCAGGCCGTGCGCATAGGTCTTGTCGCCAAGTTGGAAGGCGGTGCCGCGCCAGGACTGGTTCCTCGCGATGCCGTCGGTCGCGTCCTGGTAGAGTAGCTCCAGGTGCGGGGCGAGCGCCGGGACAGGCGTGCCCAGGAGGGGGGCGAGCCAGCGGTCTCGCGGTTCGAACTCCTGCGGCTGCGGGCCGGCGGCCCAAGCCGCGGCATTCAGGACCAGACTCATGCAAAGGACGCTGTCGAAGCGGATTCGCACCATCGCTGTGATCTCCACAAGTCTGTGTCGTTCCAAGTTCTCGATCTCTCGGCGTCGATCGAGGTTCTGCGAGCCATAGTCTACCGCCGATCCGGACAATGCTCAACCGTCCTGTCCAGACCGGGGAACGGTCCGAATTCTCTTGACCTGTGCGATGATTTTGCGTACTTATGTGCCCGAAAACCAGACAGGACCCCTTTTGAAAGGTGCACGCAGGATGAAGATCAGCCAAAGAGCCAAGGCCGTTGCGCCGTCGGCGACGCTGGCCGTGACGAACCGGGCCAATGAGTTGAAGGCCCAGGGCATTGACATTGTAGGATTCGGGGCCGGGGAGCCCGATTTCGATACGCCCGAGTATATCAAGGAAGCCGCCATCAAGGCCATGAGAGAGGGCAAGACCAAGTACACGCCGGCCTCGGGCATCCCGGAGTTGCGCAAAGCCATCGCCCATAAGCTCGAGGTCGAGAACGGACTGAAGTACACCCACGAGCAGATCGTCGTCAATATCGGCGGCAAGCACTCGGTCTACGAGGCCATGCAGGCCGTGCTCGATCCCGGCGACGAGGTCCTGCTGCCGGCGCCCTACTGGGTGACGTATCCCGAAGCGGCGGGTCTGGCCGGAGCGACCGTGAAGATCCTGGAAGGGGACAAGAAGCACGACTACAAGATCACGCCGGAGCAGTTGAAGAAGGCGATCGGGCCCAAGACCGCCATGTTGATCCTCAATTCGCCCAGCAACCCCGGCGGGTTCAGCTACACGCCGGACGAACTGCGGGCTCTGGCCAAGGTGCTCGAAGGGACGAACGTCTGCGTGATGTCCGACGAGATCTATGAGAAGCTCATCTACGGCAGCACGAAGTTCATCAGCTTCGCGGCCCTGAGCCAGGACGCCTACAACCGCACGCTGACGCTCAACGGCCTGAGCAAGGCCTACTCGATGACCGGCTGGCGCCTGGGTTACACCGCCGGCCCGCTTGACGTCATCAAGGCGATGGCCCGCCTGCAGGATCACATGACGAGCAACCCGGTCACGTTCGCCCAGTATGCGGCAATCGCGGCAATGGGGCCGCAGTCGGCCGAGGCCATCGAGAAGATGCGCGTGGAGTTCGAAAAACGCGGCAAGTACATGGCCCAACGGCTGCGAGCGATGCCCGGCGTCGAGTGCGTCGAACCGACGGGCGCGTTCTACTGCTTCCCGGACGTGTCGGCCCACTACGGCCGGACCTTCGGCGGCGTCAAGCCCACGGGCAGTATGGAATTCGCCAAGGCTCTCCTGGAGCAGGCCAACGTCGCCGTCGTCCCCGGCCTGCCTTTCGGTTGTGACAAGAACGTGCGTCTGAGCTTCGCGACCTCGATGCAGCAGATCGCCAAGGGCCTCGACCGCATGGAGAAGTGGCTCAAGTAGTGGTCGTCCCCGATCCAATCCAGCATTCAACGATGGGCGGCGCGAGCACACAAACGACCTCGCGCCGCCCGTTGTCTAGGTGACGCTCGATGTCTGGCG
>JAAYVJ010000572.1 GCA_012517265.1 Planctomycetota bacterium
CCGCTGCGTGAGCTCCAACTGCTGCAATTGCTGTTGGAACTGCTCGGAATTGGCGCTGGCCCTGTTCGAATTGTTGCGGCTGCGGGCCACCTGGTGCTCTCGCTCCCGCAGCTTCAGCAGCTCCCGGTAGGCGGACTGTTCGGCGGCCAACGCAGGCGTCAGCTCGGCCGTCTCGGCGGATTCGCCGCTCTTGGTCAGGTGATCGAGCGATGTCGCCATGTGTTCGGCGGCGGCACGAAGCGACTTGATGGACGTCGGGTCCGAGGCTTCATCCTGTGCTTTCTGTGCCTGTTGTAGCGCATCGGATTGGGATTGGCGGACGACGTCGAGGTCGTCCTTATGGCCGGCGATCCCGCCGGAACGCTCGGCCTGCTGCTTGATGTTCCATGTCGCGGTGATGATCTGCTTCTGCAATCGGGCCAGTCGATCGGCCGATTGATTCTGCTGCTGACCCTGCTGGCTCTGCTGCTCCTGGTTCTGTTCGTTCTGAAAGGATTGGCTCTCGCGGAAGATCTCCTCGAAAGGCCGCACCTCGGCGAAGTAGATGTCGCTGTTCGTTCTTCGGGTCGTGCCGTCAGGCGCGACGTCGTCGGCCCAGAAGTAATAGGTGAGCAACTGGTCCGGCTGAGCCTTGAGGTCCTCCAAGGCCAATAGGTGCTTGATTTTCGGCGTCTCGGCCGGCGCTTGCGAATCCAGCCGGATCTCCTGGCTCTCCTCGCCCACGAGCGTGTAGGTCAGGCCGTAGGCGGTCACGCCGTAGTCGTCGGAGACCGCGGCTTCGAGATTGATCTCCTCGATCGGCGAGGCGACCACGTCGCGGTTGGGGAACAGGGGTTTGACCTCCGCCGGCAGATTCTTGTGCACGTCGATCGTGAATCGCGGCGGCATCTTGTTCGGGCGACCCTGCGCGTCCGCCACGTGCAGTTCGTACCGCTCGCTCTGCGAGGCGGTGACCGAAGTGGTGAGCACGTTGGGGTCACTGTCGTCCACGGTCAGGGCCAGGGCAATCCCGGACCGGGGGCTCAATCTCGCCGTCGCCACAGGCTTGTTCAGCGTGAATCGCAGCGTGATCTTCGAGCCCTCGACCACGGCGATTTGCCGTGTGTCTTCGACGATCTTGTCCGGCAGCTTCGTGTAGGATGGATACACGATCTTCGCGTCGGCGTGGAGCAACTCGGGGCTCTGATACACGCTGATCGTGTACTCCCGCGTGCGTTTGCCCTCATATTCGAGATGGTATCGCATGTCCGATCGGATGTCCTGCAGGATGCCGCCGAAGACGGGGTCGTCGAGGCTGCGGATCAGCGGAACTTGCTGTGATTTCTGTCCGGCTGATGTGAAGAATAGGTTCACGTTCGACGGCACCTTGCCTTCAAACCGGCCGAGGATCACCACAGGCGAGCCCTGCTCGATTTCGGTGTCGCCGGGACTGACGCTGACGGTGTAGCCCGACGCGGCCAGGGGCCCCTTGCCTGCACCGAGTACGAACGACGTGGACGGTACGACTTGCAGCAGGGCGACGAGCAGGAACGCCATCGCCGCCAACCGGGCCAGATTCGCCGCGAAGAGCCGCATCACGGAGACGCTCTCCTGCCATTCGTGGCCCATGGCGTGGTCGATGGCCTCGCCGATGACCTGTCTCTGCATGTAGCCCCATTCCCCGTCCGGGCCTTCGGGCTTCTGTTCGACGGCCGCCAGGAGCAGGGCCTGCAATTCCGGATGTTGCTCCTCGATGGCTCTCGCCAGGGCGCGATAGTCCGGCTGCATTCGTCTGGATCGATAGATCACCCATGCGGTCGCCAGAATCGTTCCAACGAGCAGGGTCAGGACAATCCAGAGCGAACTCCAGCCCCAATGTCGGCCGGCTGTGATCAAAACGAAGCCTGCGAGCCCAACTCCGAGCCAGCAGGCCGCCATTCGCCAGGCCAGGTGGACGTGTCTTTTGCGGTCCACGGCCGGCTGCATCTGTCTGCGAAGAGCTTCCTCGATCATGGTTGTTCCCCTTCGGATGCCGGGCCGGAACGGGTCAGCCACCCGCTCAGCCAGATCTCGATCAAGAGCATGGCCATCGTCGCCGCGAGAACCCAACGCCACAGTTTCTGCTGCGATTCCATCTGCGCAAAGCTGCTGTCTTGTCTCGTCTGGCCGGCGGCCAGGGGCAAGACATCGGAGACCGGCTGCAGCGAGATTCCCATCTTCTCAATATCCTCCGCGGCCATGGGCTCCGTGCGGCTCTCGCCGGGCGCCAAGTTGACCGCGAAAGCCCGATTGCCGGTCGGGGATTCGACTGTGTAGAGGCCTGGGAGATCCGTCTGTGTGAATGTCCTGTCGTTCGCGTCGGGCTCCACCGCGGTGTTGTCCGGCACGCGAATTCGCACGTGCATTCCAGGCGAGTTGGGCAACGGGACCGAGTCCGTCACGAAGTACTGCGATCGTCGTTCCGAGAGGGTCCCGCCGTGTTCGAGAATCGAATACAGGAGCGGGACGAACTTGGACGACAACGCGAGATCGCTATCCGCGGGATTCCACCCGCTGGTCCAGACCAGCAGGGAACCCTGACCCACAGGGATCTCGAACCAGGCCGGGGCGCCGCCGTCGAAGCGAGCCAGCACCCTCGTCTGCGGATGGTCGGGCAGAGTGACGCGCCGGTACTTCCAGAAGTGGATGTGGCTGAAGTCCCCGAACCGAGGATCGGAGAAGGGCATCAACACCGGATGCTTGAAATCGATGGATTCGAGCAAGGCGTACCGGCTGACCTCCGCCTCGCGGCATTCGAAGTCGCCGACGCCCGCCAGATCCCGGAGGGGCCCTGCATGATCGGCGGACTTCATCACCAGGACGATGACGCGGCCGGCTTCCATGCTCCGGCGCAGCGGAGGGATGTTCGTTGGGCCGACGGCATCAGCGACGACCACCAGATTCGCAGTCGCCAGGTCTGTTTCGCTGATGGCCTGCCCGCCTGATCGAGATGTGATCTGCGAGAACGGCGCGAACGCCTGGCGAACGTAGTAGAGCATCGCTCTGGTGTCGTTCGGGTCGTCGTCGCCGACGTAGAGGACGGTCGGTTGTTGCGCCAGCGGCGGAGCGACGTACAGAGCGTTGTCGAAGTCCTGATCGTCGCCGGCCAGGACGAGCCTGGTGGCCATCGAAGAGACAGGTCTCGGCGGCGCCTGTACGACGACGCTTTGTCCCGGCGGCACATATACCTCATGCGGCGCGCCGGTCTCCGTCTCCCATCGCAGTTGGAAACGACTCCTGGTCGCATCGGCTGAGTTGCTGATGCGTACGTTTATTTCTTCGCTCGGTCGAATGCCGGCCAGAGGATCGTGGCTTGCGACCAGTTGCAGCGAGGCGTTGGTCGTTTCCTTGCATGGAATCGCCTTGATCGCCAGCTCGACCCCCTCGGGCCATTCGTAGGCCGCCAGAGCCGACAGGTCGCCGCCTTGCTGCAGATCGCTGATGAGCACCACCTGACGCAGGCCGGGCGCTTGCCCGCTGTCGCTGACTTCATCGTCCTCGATTGTCTCGGCGGCCGCGATCAGGGCTTGGCCCAGGTTGGTCGATCCCCAGCCGGGGCTTGCCTGAGACAGGCTCCCGACGGCGGCCGGCGTTCGCTGGGGCAGGTCTGTCGCATCCCACTGCTCGAAGCTCAGCAGCGTCTTCGCCGTCTGGTCGAACGTCATCAGGCACGCGCGGTCCGACGGCCCAACCTCCGCCAGAACGGATTTGGCCTCTTCAATTGCCCGGTCCCACAGCCCTGTCCGCCGCATCGAGGCGCTGGTGTCCAGCAGCAGAACGATGCGCCGGCCGGGCTGGGTCTTGCCGGCCGCTACGGGCTTCGACAAGAACGGCCTGGCGAAGGCGAGCGCCAGCAGGCAGACGATCAGGCACCGCAGGATCAGCAGCGGAATGTGCTCCAGGCGGCTGCGATTCCTCAATCGCGGTGCCGCAGCCCGCAGGAACATCAGGGAACTGAACATCACGCGTTTCCGCGTGTGACGCCGGATCATGTGCAGCACGACGGGCGCCGACACCGCCGCAATTCCGGCCAGAAGCAGGGGATACAGGAAACTCATGTCGGCCTCCTGTGTCTCGGGCTGTGGATGCGCCGGACCTGCTTGCGGATTCTCATCCGATGCTGCAGGAACTCCAGCAGCGCCGCGTCGTACGGGCGATCCGTCGCGAACAGATGGTAGTCGATCCCGAGCCGGCCGCAGACGGACCTGGCGAGGTTCAGATGCTCACCCAGCATGTGTCTATAGTGTTTCTGTGCGGTGGCAGGATCGATGTAGAGGTCCCGGCCGCTCTCGATATCCTCGAACAGGGCCGGCGCTTCGAAGTCGAAATTGAGTTCCGCCGGGTCCAGGATGTGGAAGAGCACAAGGTCGTGGCCGCCGGCGCGGAGGCAGCCGAGGTGCCGTTCGAGTTGCTGAATCGAAGTCAGCAGGTCGGAGATCAACACGATCATGCCGCGTTTGGTCACTACGTTCGCGATCCGCTGCAGCGGGGCTTCCAGGTCTGTGGTCTTGCCCGCCGGCCGGGCTTCCAGCGCTTGCATGAGCCGGCGCAGGTAGCTGGGCCGGTTGCGGGGCGGCATGTATTCGCGGATCCGGTCGTCGAATGTCGCCAGGCCGACCGCATCGCCCTGTGTGAACAGGAAATAGGC
>JAAYVJ010000573.1 GCA_012517265.1 Planctomycetota bacterium
ACGGTCCGCTTGCCGTAGTACCTGGCGCCGCTGCGGATCGTCGCCTGCCAGGTGGCGGATTCCCACAGGTCGCTGGCGAACGGGTAGTCCAGGCCGTGGGCGATGTTCCAGATCAGCTTGAACCGGCGTTCGCGCACGACCCGCATCGGATAGTACATCGTGATCTCGTGGAACGTGTGCGAAGCGTACGTCGTATCCCAGCCCTCGGCGTGCTCGCGCTCCAGCTCCGATGCGAACGACCGGCCGTGGAACTGGTAGTCGCGGGGCGTCGCGCCCGCCAGGTCCAGGATCGTCGGCGTCAGGTCCGCCCAGTTGATCATCGCGTCGGTGGCAATGCCTTTGTTCTGCTGCCAGGGCGTTCGGACGATGCACGGCAGGTTCAGGCCGGGCTCGTAGACCGTCGTCTTGGCGCCGGGGAAGGCGATGCCGTTGTCGGAGATGTAGATCAAGACGGTGTTGTCGTATTGGCCCGCTTCCTTGAGATGCCCGACGAGCCGGCCGATGCCCTGGTCGATCCGCGAGACCGCCTGGCAATACTGCGCCAACTCGGCCCGGCACTCGGGACCGTCCGGCAGATAGTCCGGCACGACAACCTCCTTCGGATCGTATTTCACCTCATTGACGCCGGGATAGCCCTGCTCGCGATTGCCGAACCGGTCCGGCTGGTGCGGCAGGTCGGTCGCCTTGCCCCCGCCGCGGTGCGGGTCGCTCGTGCAGAAGTACAGAAAGAAAGGTCGAGTGTCCTGTGAAGCGAAAAGCTCCCGGCAGGCGTCGGCCATCTGCACCGCGTTGCGTTCGTTGCCTCGAAGCGTGGCGTCGAACTGGTAGACCTCCTCCGGCGCGACATGATATTTTCCGATTCGGATGGTCCTGTACCCGCCGTGCGAGAGCAGGACGGGCAGGCTTCGCACGGTGTTGAAGCTGGAGAAATGGTGGTAGTCGTGCTGATGGCCGTACTGGCCGTTGAAGTGATTGTAGAGTCCGCTGAGGATCACGGACCGGCTCGCGCTGCAACTGGCGGTGGTGCAGAAAGCGTTGGTGAATCGCACGCCTTCGGAGGCGAGCGCGTCCAGGTTGGGCGTCTTGACGACCGAATTGCCATAGCAGCCCAGGTCGCCCCGGCCGTGGTCGTCGGCGACGATCAGAATGATGTTGGGCCGCTTGCTCTGGGCGTCCGGGCCTTGCCGCGTCGCAAGAGATGTCGTGCTCAGGAACGATACGCCCGCCGCACAATTCCTGACGAAGTCCCGTCGTGTCATTCGCGATGCCATACGCTTCTCCTTCCTGAGGGATCCGGCGAAACAGACAGGGGCAACCTCGGTGGTTGCCCCTGTGCGATGCTTGCGGTTCAACTCGTTGCGAGCGCTACTTCCGCTCGACCATCTGCACGAGGCCGACGTCGATGTACTGGCCGCCGCCGGTCTGGCGGCAGTGGACCGCGATCACGTTCTTGCCGGGCTTGAGGGTGGCCAGCGCCGCCGGGTTGATGGACGTGGGTTCGTAGTCCGTCGTATATCCGTTGGCCGTCGCGGCTTCGACGCCGTTGATGTAGATCTCGACGTCCTCGTCATGGTGGACGCTCAGGCCGACGTTGCCCCACTTGCCCTCGGGCAGCGTGAACTCGCGGCGAAGCCAGATGTCCCGCGTGTCCCAGACGGTGTTGACGATCGCGCCAGGGGTGTCGCGCGTGCCGAATCCGCTCTTGCCCTCGCGCCACAGGCTCGCGTCGAACTCGGGTTTGAACCAGTCCTGGCCGGGCCTTCGCGTCGTGTACCGCCACAGGGCGGGTTCGTCCTGGGCCGTGGGCACGACCGTCGTGACTACCGGGGGCTTGGGCATCGCGGCGTAGTTTCTGGCCTTGGTCTTGTCCTTGCCTGCGTACTTCTTCCACACGCCCTTGTCGTAAAGCATCTGGATGAAGACCCCTCCGACGACCGGGCGGGCGGTGAAGCCCTGCTTGCGGGCGCTGTCTGTATAGTACCAGTCGGTCATGGGCGAGCGGTCCGGCGTCTCGTTGAGGAACAGGTACACCGGGCCGACGAGCGCCTCGAAGTCCTCGCGGTTCTGCGTCAGCGTCGCGGTCCAGAGGATCCAGTCGAGCTTGGTGTACAGCGAACGGTTGTCCAGCGGCAGGCCGTACTTGTTCTGGATCTTGCGGTAGTAGGCCATCTCCTTCTGCTTGACTTCGTCGGGGAACAGGTTCAGCCCGAGGATGCGGTCCCACACGAGATTGTACTTCTGGCTCCACGTGTCGGGCTTGTCGAAGGCCAGACGGAAGTGATCGCCGCTGTCGGCTTCGCGAACCCAGCGGTCCGCGAATTCCCTGGCGATCTTGGCGTACTCGGCGGCCTTGGCCTTGTCGCCCCGCATTTCGCAGAGCTTGCCGAACGCGCCCAGGCCGCAGATGGCCTTGGCCGAAAGGTTCACGTTGTGGGCCAGGTGCCCGGCGAAGTCGTCGGTGCAGAGCTGGTTCTCCGGATCGAAGCCCTTGGCCTTCAAGTACTCGGCCCACTTCTCCAACTGCGGCCAGTAGAGGCCTGCGAAGTTGGCGTTGCCCTCCATCTGGGCGACTGCGGCCATGAGGATCAGCAGGTTGCCGCTCTCCTCGACGGGCATCTGGTTCTCTTCGGTCCGCTCGCCGCCGCCGTAGCGCTGGCCGTTGGCGTGCGGATACTGGCCCAGATCGTGCGGGGCGAAGGGGAACTTCCACCGCTCGCTGGCGGCGTAGTTCATGAACGGCACGAGGAACGACTTGGCGACAGAGGGCCCGAACAGGAGGAACTGGGGCGCCATCGGGTAGAACACGTCGGAGGTGCCGATGCAGCCGTTGCTGTGGTTCTCCTTGCAGAACGAGATCGGCTGGCCGTTCGTATCCGCGACGAACTTGCCCGCCGCGAAGCACTGGCGATAGGCCAGCGCGGCCAGCTTGGCGTACTTCTCTCCGCCGGCCTTCGTGAGGTCGGCCATCAGCTTCTCGTCGAACGCGGCGCAGCTGTTCTTGAGCGACTTGTAGTCCTTCGCGGACGCCTTGAGCAGATCCGTGGCCTCCCAGCCGTTGCGGCGCCAGTACGGCCGGAGATTCTTCTTCATATACTGGATGGAGTACAGATCGTCATAGGCGACCATCAGCCAGGAGGCGACGGGTTTCTTGCCGACCTGGACAGGCTTGAGCACGACCGCTGCATTGATCGCGTCGGCGGCCGCCGGCGTCTGGGGCGATGCGACGGCCGACTGCAGGCCGTTCTCGACGAATCCGCTCTGCACCTCGCCCCGACCGGCGAACGCGCGGGAAGCGACCGCATCCTTCGGGGCCGCGATGTAGAGGTAGCCCCAGTCGATCCGGATGTCGTCGCCGCTCTTGGCCAGGATGGGCTGGGCCTTCGAGCCGATTTTGCAGACCGCCAGGTCGCCCACTTCCTCGGGAGACCATTCTACCTGCTGAGCGCTCGTGTTGACGGTCAGCTCGGCGGAGGCGTCGAAGTAGACCTGGACCTCGTGCGACTTGCCGTCTGTGGAACGCGATTCGTACGTCAGGTAGGTCACGGGCCGGGACAGCATGTCGATGTTCTCGGGCAGGGCGGGGGTCAGGAAGGTCAGCGTCAACGCGATGCCTGCGTCTTCGAACGTGTAGATCGTTCGCGTGGGCAGGACGGTCAGGCCGGTCTGCTTCATGGCCGGCGCCTTGCCCGGCGTAGCGCCCATGACGCGGTAGGGCTTTCCGTCGATGCGGACCATGCTGGTCAGACGGTGCGGCTTGCCGGTCCAGTGGGTGGTGTCCTCGTCGGTCAGCTTATCCGCCTGCGACCAGATGCTGAAGTACGGGTCGCACGCCACCAGCGGCGTGGCGGGCGGAATCAGCTTGTCCCCCTGGGCCTTTCTGGGCTCGGGCGGCGTGTACAGCGCGTTGTTCGCGGCCGCGACGCGGTCGGGGTCCATCTTGATCAACTCGCGGTCGTAGGTCATCAGGCCGTTGACCTCGACCTCGACGTCGGTCGTCTGGGTGTACACCGCGGCGGCCAGGCCCGACGCGCCGGTCAGCGGGTGGAGCTTCTTGATCAGCGCGATGTACGCGTCGGTCAGTTCGTCCTGAGTCGTGTAGCTGCGATAGCCCCAGTTCTTCTCGGCCTGCCAGGTGTGGCCGGGCAAGGGCAGGCCCAGGCCGCCGAACTCGCCGAGGACTGCGGCTCGCTTGTCCTCCAGGCGAGGCACCGCCGGGCCGGGATAGCTGTGGATGTCGTGCACGTCGCCGACGCCGCGATCCGTCCAGCCGCTGGCGTTGTTGACCAGGCGCGTCGGATCGAGCTTGCGGACCAGCTCCACCACGCGGGGCGTATCAAACTGGCCCCAGCCCTCGTTGAACGGGACCCACATCACGATGCACGGGTGGTTGCGGAAGGCGTCGATTATGCGGGTCAACTCGAGGTCGAACTGTCTCGCGGATTCCTCGGACCGCGTGATGTCGGGATCGCGGCCGCCGATGTAGCGGTCGCCGCTGGGCATGTCCTGCCAGACGAGCAGGCCCAGCTTGTCGCACCAGTAGTACCAGCGGTCGGGTTCGACCTTGACGTGCTTGCGGGCCAGGTTCATGCCGAGCCGCTTGGTGACCTCGATGTCGTACTTGAGGGCGGCGTCGGTCGGCGCGGTGTACAAGCCGTCCGGCCACCAGCCCTGATCGAGCGGGCCATATTGGAAGAGGGGCTTGTTGTTCAGGAACAGCCGATTGACGCCGGCCTCGTCCTTCTGCAGGGCGATCTTCCGCATGGCGAAGTAGGTGGTGACCTGATCCAGGGCCTCGAAGCTCACCGTCGTGCGGTTGCCGGCGGTCTGCTGCGAATCCTTCTGACCAAGCATGATCATCATGTCGTACAGACGCGGGTTGTCGGGCGTCCAGAGCTGCGGGTCCTTCAGCGGGATCTCCAGCTCCTGGTCGGCCTGTCCGAAGGCCATGCCGGTGAGCGTGCCGCCGGTCGTCTCGCCGACCTTCTGCGGCGGATTGCCGACGAGCATGGCCTGAACGCTGTACTTCTGGGCATCGGGGGCGTCGCCGCCGAGTTCGACCTTGAGTTTGAGCACGGCCTTGTCGATGTCCGGCGTCATCTGAATGGACTGGACGTAGACCGGGCCGACCGGTTCGAGCCAGACGGTCTGCCAGATGCCGGTCACGGCGGTGTACCAGATGCCGTTCGGGTTGCGGACCTGTTTGCCGCGAGGCTGCGTGCCCGCGTCGGTGGGGTCCCAGACGGACAGGACGATCTCCTGTTGGCCGCTCTCCTTCAGGGCGTCGGTGATGTCGAAGCTGAACGGATCGTATCCGCCTTTGTGGTTGCCCAACTCCTTGCCGTTGACCCAGACGGTCGCGTCCCAATCGACGGCGCCGAAGTGGAGCAGGACCCGCCTGCCCGTCAGATCCCAGGCGTGCCCCTTGGGAATCTCGAACGTCCTGTGGTACCACAGGCGATTGTCCGGACCGACCGGCTTCATCACGCCCGACAGGGCCGACTCGATCGGATACGGCACGAGGATCTGGCCGTCGAAGACGTCCGGCTGGGCCGCGTCCTTGGCCTTGATGGCGTAGTCCCACAGGCCGTTGAGATTCAGCCAGTCTTTGCGGACCATCTGCGGCCGCGGATACTCCGGCAATGCGTTCTCCGGCGAGACCTCCTTGGCCCATCGGGTCATCAGGGGGCCCGCCGCGGGTTTCCACTGGGCCTGCGCTATGGAGGAAAGCAGCACGACCCCGATCAAGGCGGTCCTGAGGATGTTGGTTCTGAAGAAACGCTCACGCATGGCACTACCTCCCATGACAAAGTACCTCCGACTGATGGAGAAACGGTCCGCCCGGCTCGGGGCGACTCGGCTCACAAGGTACCCCCGCCGCGTCCGGTTTTCAACCCCAAACAAAGGGGGACGGACGGTCCACGGAACTACGATTGACCGGGGACTGTGTGCGCGAAGGGGATCCGGCTTCGCAATCTCACAGGGGCGACGCATGGGTCGCCCGTTTGAGAAGATAACGCCTTACGGCGTCACTGCGAACGAAAGACGCGTGGGCTCGCTTGCCCACGCGTCGATGGTTTGCACGTGTTGTCGCCGAAGCGATGGGGCTACGCGGCCGGCGGGATCTGGACCGACGGCTGGATCACCGAGGTGGCGGTCTTGATCACGCCCGCGATGTCCGCCAGGTTCGACGGGATGATCATCGAGTTGTTCGCCTTGGCCAGCTTGCCGAACTCCTGGAGGTACTGCTCCGCGATCCGCAGATTGACCGCCTCGGCGCCGCCTTTGTCGTTGATGGCCGCCGCGATCTTGCGAATGCCCTCGGCGGTCGCCTCCGCCACGCGCTGGATCTCAACGGCCCGGCCCTCAGCCTCGTTGATTCGGCGCTGCTTTTCGCCCTCGGATCGCGCGATCATTTCGCGTTTGTCGCCCTCGGCCCGGTTGATCTTGGCCTGGCGGTCGCCCTCGGACTCGGCGATCAGGGCCCGTTTTTCCCGCTCGGCCCGCATCTGCTTTTCCATCGCGTCCTTGATGCTCTGAGGCGGCATGATGTTCTTGACCTCGTACCGCGTCACCTTGATGCCCCACGGGTCGGACGCGCGGTCCACGGCCTCGACGATGGCGCTGTTGATCAGCTCTCGCTCCTCGAACGTCTTGTCGAGGTCGAGCTTGCCCATGACGCTTCGCATCGTGGTCTGGGCGAGCTGGGTCGAGGCGAAGCGGTAGTTGTCGATGCCGTACGAGGCTTTCTTGGGATCGACGACCTGCATATAGAGGATGCCGTCCACCTCCACAGCGATGTTGTCTTTCGTGATGCACTGTTGCGGCGCCACGTCGATCGCCTGCTCCTTGAGCGTGTGCCGGTAGGCGACCTTGTCCAGGAAGGGCAGCAGGACGTGGAAGCCGGCCTCCAGCGTCGTGGCGTACTTGCCGAGCCGCTCGATGATGAACGCCTGCTTTTGCGGCACGATGCGGACCGTCTTGACGAACACGATGAACGAGAAGACCAGCAGTGCGACCAGGATGATGGTCAAGGGATTGACGGGCAATTCTGCAAGCATGGGAACTCCTCTCACAATAGGCATACTCTCTGCGCGTTCTCTTCGTGTGATGCGTACGCTTCGCTCAGACGGGCTTGACCCTGAGCGTGATGTTGTCCTTCTGCTGGATCTCGACCACCGTGCCTTCGACGAGGTCGCGGTCGGACTCGGCCTGCCACGTGGTCCCGTGAAACTCCACGCGTCCCGGCAGCTTGGGCGTGATCTTCTGGGTCACGACCGCCCGCTGACCGACGAATTCGCCCAGGTCCTCGCTGCCGTCGCTGCGCGAGCTGACGTACCCGCTGAACATGTTCCGCAGCCAGCTTCGGGCCAGGATCAGCGACAGGACCGAGGCCATGGTGAACAGAGCCACCTGCTGGTTCAACGTCAGCGGGTGGAACAGCCGGACCGCCGCGACGACCCAGGCCCCGAACGCGAAGAACGCGATGATCAACCCGGGCGCGGCCAGCTCGATGAACAGCAGCACCAAACCGATGAAGAACCAGATCAGTTCCGGTCTAAGCCATTCTCTCCAGGCTCCCATCGAGTATCCTCTCAATTCTATGGCTGTCCGGCGGGTCTGGCCGGACTCATTGGCGGTTGTCCGTCTGTTTCCGCGGTTTCGGCATCTTCTGGTTGGCGATCGCGACGTACATGTCGCGGGGCAACAGGGGCCTGCCGATCACGCCCAGCGTCTGGGACGCGATCGAGCCCTGCTCGACGAGTTGCCGGCCGGCGTCGCGTGCCGCGTCGAGCACGTCCGTGACCGGGGCGCGCTGATCGAGCATGGCCTTGAACGCCGGACCGTGAGGACGCAGCAGCGCACCGGCGAATTCGGCGTCCAGGTTCTTGGCGATGGCCTGGACGTGGGCGACCAGGGAATCGAAGTTGTCGAGTTCCCAGAAGCCGCAGTTGGAGACCAGGACCATCTTGCGATCCTTGACGCTCCCCCGGCCCGGGTGGCGGCAGTGGTCCCCGCGCGATACGATCGTCGGCTCGCCCAGCGGGATCATGCGGTCGACCACCATTTTGAGCGGCCCGGTCATGCCGTCGACGTACAGCGGCGTGGCGAGGACCAGGACGTTCGCTTCGAGCAGTTCCGGCAGGAGCTTCTGCATGTCGTCGTCCTGGAAACACTGCCCCGGCGTGCGGAACCAGCAGCCGTACTCGCCCTGGCACGGGCGGACGGTCATGGACCTGGTCTCGAAGACCTTGACCTCCGCCCCGGCGGCTCGCATGCCCTCAATGAAGGGTCCGAGAATCAGTTGCGTATTACCCTTATCGCCGTGCGGGCTGCCGTTGATGACGACTGCTTTCATGAATAGGAACTCCTATGGACGGCCCCGTTGGGTCACGTCGCCATATGTCTGTAGTTGCTGATTCCAACGGCGAGGAAGACGAACAAGAGTAGGCCGTAATAGGGCAACGCCATCCATCGCCAGACCAGGGGATCGCTGAAGGTGCCCAGACGCGGTGTCTGCTCGTTCAG
>JAAYVJ010000574.1 GCA_012517265.1 Planctomycetota bacterium
CGCGGACACGCGATCCGATTCCTCACCGGCTGAGTTTCAAGCCGACGACGCCGAGGACGATCAAGGCGAACGACAGGAACCGCAACAGACCAGCGGGGTCTCCGAACCAGAGGATGCCGATCAGGAAGGTGCCCGCGGCGCCGATGCCCGTCCAGACCGCATAGGCGGTGCCGATGGGAATCTGCCGCTGGGCCAGCCATAAGAACAGGCCGCTCAATGCCATCGACGCGATCGCCAAGACGACGAATAGCCACTTGAACCGCGTCGTCTGCGACAGCTTGAAGCCCAAGGGCCAGCCGATCTCAAACAGAGCGGCGATCAACAATTGCAGCCATGCGAATCTCACGATCCGTTCACCTCGTTGAGTCCTTTTGGCAGAGACAATAGCATCGGGGCGAGGGTCGATCAATAGGGTATCTGCGGCCCGTGGCGGTGTCTGCGAAGATCCCCGGCGTGACCGTAGTTGCACGCGTATCGCGGTCGGGTCGCGTTCCAGTGGTGCGTTTGACGCTTTTCGGGGTACCAGCGGAGGGAGGGAGGGCACACCGGCGCCGACGCCGGACTCGCTCCATGGCGTTGGGGCCCCCTCGCGAGGTCTCGGATGTGCCGAGTTCCCTGACTCCGGAGTCGGATGATGCTCGCGGATTTCGATGATGCGTTCGGGGCCCCTCTCCGCTGGTACCCCCCAAAGCGACAAACGCACCCCTCGGATTTGTCGGAAGATCCCTGCGCCAGGGAACCGCAAGAACGGCCATACACCCCGGGCGTGTCTGTGAGAAGATCCTGGCGTTGGGTGACAGCCTCAAGCGAAGCTTGGGGATGGCGAAATTGCCTGCACATTCGGCCGGCGACCAAGACCATCGCCAAGTCCTGCGGACTTGAGGCTGCCACCCGAGCCTCGTGTCTTCTCTGCCCGGATACCTGCACAACCACCCCCTCCCGGCTTGCCAGAAAAGCCAAGACTTGCGGCGCGTCCTGGGGTACAATACGCGTCCAGTTGCCGACCACCCAGGATCGACTGAAGGAGATATCGAGAATGTCGCCATCCACCGGACATCACGAGCGTCGAGCCATGCATGACCATCCTCATCACTGCCCGCATCACAAGACCAGCCGCATCGAGGCCCTTCGGGAGCGACTGGGCAACGGCTGGCTCTTCTGGCTGCTGCCGATCGTCGGGCTGCTGTCCCTGATCTGGTTCCTGATCCGCGTGATCCCCAAGCCCTCGCGGGCGACGTACCCCTGCCAGCGGATGGCGATGCCGCTGGCGTCCGGCTTCGTCGCCTGGCTGATTGGACTGGCCGGCTCGGTGGTCGCGTTCCGCAAGGTCAAAGGACTTCTGCGGCAGTCCCGCCTGGCCCCGGCAGTCGCGTGCCTGGCCGTCATGGCCGTGTTCGGCGGGATCGCCTTGATGAACGCGCCGCAGGCCGGAGCGATCGCCGCCCAGCAGCCGGGCCTGGCCCCCATCGGACAAGCCAAGGGCATCCATCCCGGCCGGGTCGTCTGGGTCCACGACCCCGAGGCGACCGACTGGGAAGGCCCGGGCGACGGCCACCTCTGGGAGGATGAGCACACCGACCCTGCCATCTGCGAGCGGATGATGTCCGACGCGCTCCGCTCCCTGACGGGCGAGTCCACCGACGCCAAGGCCTGGGACGCCCTCTTCCGCCATCACAACAAGTCCCGCGGCAAGGGCGATGTCGGCTACAAGCCCGGGCAGAAGATCGCGATCAAGGTGAACTTCGTCGGGCTCATCCGAACCACCGATGCGGTGAATCCCCAGACCTACGCCCTGCAGGACTGGGTGGATTACATGAACACGTCGCCGCAGATGATCGCGGCGTTGCTCAAGCAGCTCACGCGGGTCGCGGGCGTCAAGCAGTCGGACATCGCGATCGGCGATCCTCTGGGCTATTTCGCAAAAGAATATTACGACCCGCTGCACAAACAGTTCCCCGACGTGACCTACCTCGACTGCCAGGGCGGCGAGGGTCGGACCAGAGTGGTCCCGTCCGCCGTGCCCTTCCACTGGAGTTGTCGGCCCGAGGGTTGCGAGCAGGACTACGTGCCGGCGGCGTACGCCCAGGCCGAGTACATGATCAACATGGCCAATCTCAAGGCCCACCCTCTGGCCGGCGTGACGCTATGCGCCAAGAACCACTACGGCTCGCTGATCCGCCTGCCCTACGACAAAGGCTATTACGACATGCACAAGAACTTCGACAAGGTCTCGGGCAAGTACCGCACGCTGGTCGACCTGATGGGCCACTCCCAGACCGGCGGCAAGACCATGCTCTACCTGCTCGACGGGCTCTACGGCGGCGTCCACTACGTCGAGCACCAGCCGAGGAAGTTCCAGTCCGATCCGTTCAACAACGACTGGACGTCGAGCCTGCTGGCCTCGCAGGACCCGGTGGCGATCGACTCGGTGGGCTTGGACATCCTCCAGGCCGAGACGCCGATCGAGAAGTACTCGCGGATGGGCGGCGAGGACGACTACCTGCACGAGGCGGCCCTGGCGGACAACCCGCCCTCCGGCACGTTCTACGATCCCGATCACAAGACCAACACCGTCCGTCTGGCCAGCCTCGGCGTGCACGAGCATTGGAACAACGCCAAGGACCGCCAGTACTCGCGAAACCTGGGCAAGAAGGAAGGGATCGAGTTGGTGACCGTCTTCGCGGAGGCCAAGCCCGCGGGCGTCGTGCCGCCGGGCGAGAAGGCGAGACTGCTGGCCGCCGAGTTCAAGTTCACCGAGGGCCCCGCCGCCGACGCCCAGGGCAACGTCTTCTTCACCGACCAGCCGAACGACCGGATCTGCAAGTGGTCCGTGGACGGCAAGCTGACGACCTTCCTCCAGCCCTGCGGCCGCTCCAACGGCCTGTTCTTCGACAAGGAAGGCAACCTCTACGCCTGCGCCGACATGGAGAACGAACTGTGGAAGATCGATCCCAAGGGCAAGGTCACCGTGCTCGTGAAGGACTTCGACGGCAAGAAGCTCAACGGGCCGAACGACCTGTGGGTCGACCCTGACGGCGGCATCTACTTCACCGATCCGCTCTACCCTCGCGACTACTGGAAGCGCGACCGCGCGATGCAGCAGGATGGGCAACATGTCTACTATCTCTCGCCGGACGGCAAGTCGCTGACCCGCGTAGCGACCGACCTGAGGCAGCCCAACGGCATCGTCGGCACGCCGGACGGCCAGTATCTCTACGTCGCCGACATTGGGGCCCGCAAGACCTATCGCTACAAGATCAACCCGGACAAGACGCTCGCGGACAAGACGCTGTTCTGCAACATGGGCTCCGACGGCATGACGATCGATATCGAGGGCAACGTCTACCTGACCGGCCGGGGCGTCACGGTCTTCAATCCCGAGGGCGTGCAGATCGACCACATCCCGATCGACGAGGGCTGGACGGCCAACGTCTGCTTCGGCGGCAAAGACCGCGACACGCTCTTCATCACCGCCAGCGACTCGATCTACTCCATCAAGACGAGGGTCAACGGGGTGTATTGAAGTTCCAAGTTTGAAGTGTGAGGTTTGAAGCAAGAGCATGATGCGGTCTGTGACTAGGGGTCAACATGCGGATACGAACTGCGATAGTGGGAGTCATCGTGTTGCAGGCGACTATGGTTTCGGCAGCTTCGTCTGTTCGCGCGGAGTTGGTTGAAGCCAAGAGGATCTGGGACCAGGCGCCGCACAACGCCTTTACGGACCTCGTGCGTTGGCAGAACGAGTTCTACTGCGCCTTCCGCGAGGGCCGCGGGCATGTCTCCTCCGACGGCAAGATCCGCGTGCTCCGCTCGCAGGATGCGGGCACCTGGACCTCGGCGGCCCTGGTCGAGCTGGCCGGCTTCGATCTGCGTGACGCACACCTGTCCGTCACGCCGGACGGCAGACTGATGTTGCTGGGCGGGGCCGCGCCGCGGGAAAAGGACGGCCAGAGCGCCCCCACCGGCTCGTTCGTCGCGTTCTCCAAAGACGGCGTCGACTGGACCAAGCCGCAGATCGTCTCCGAGCCCGGGCGATGGCTGTGGTCGGCGACCTGGCA
>JAAYVJ010000575.1 GCA_012517265.1 Planctomycetota bacterium
GGTCTTGATGTGGACGTCCTGCTGCGGGAACGGGATCGTCAGGCCGTTGTCGTCGATCGCCACCTTCAACTTCTCGGTGAGATCCCAGTAGACCTTCCAGTAGTCGGCCGTCTTGACCCACGGTCGAACGACAAAATTGATGCTGCTGGAGGCCATCTCGTGGACCGCCACGACGGGGGCCGGATCGGCCAGGATTCGCGGATCGCTCGACAGAACGCCGTCGATCACCCGCCGGGCCTTCTGCAGGTCGTCCCCATAGGAAACGCTGACCACCAAATCGACCCGCCGGGTGCCGTTGACCGTGTAGTTCGAGATGGTGCCGCCGGTGACCTGGCCGTTCGGGACGACGATCCGGATGTTGTCCGGCGAGTTGATCACCGTGTTGAAGATCTGGATCGCCTGGACGGTTCCCTTGACGCCCCCGATCTCGACGAAATCGCCCACGCGGAAGGGTTTGAAGACCAGCAGAAGCACGCCGGAAGCGAAGTTCGCCAGGGAGCCCTGCAGAGCCAGGCCCACCGCCAGGCCCGCGGCGCCGAGGACCGCGATGAACGAAGCGGTCTGCACCCCGACCCGGTCCAGGGCGGCCACCACGACGAACACCAGCATGGCCGTGTAGCTGAGGTTCTCGATGAACGGCACAAGCGTGGGATCCACCTTCGCCTTGGTGAGAATCCGAGACAGGATTCGGGATAACACGCCGGCGACGTACCGTCCGATCAGAAAGATCAGAATCGCGCCGAGGACTTTTAGGCCGTACTCGGCCAACATCTCATAAACACGGGAGGCGACGGCCTGAAACGTGTCCCACGTGGGCGTCTGCGCCGCCCCGCCGCTCGCCTGGGAGGGCGCTGCGGCGTCTGCCCCCCCGGCCTGAACGCCCAGGGCCGTGCTCGAAACCATTGCCGCCAACCAGGTCGCAGCCCCCGCGACCCGGCGGCCGATTCTCAATCCGTTTTCCATCATCAGTCCCTTTCATTCATGTAGACGGTCAGCCCGGATGATCCATGGAGGAACCCCCGGTCCCACGCGATTCGGGCATTCGATTCGACAAGATATCTTCGACAGATTGGCCTTGAAAACTCCAGCGTCCGATATCGAACCCGCGGGATCGGCCTCCAGTCCGAGGCCGTCACTTCGCACCCCTCATGCGTTGCGACATCCCTGTGGGCCACGCCCCGTGGCTGCAGGTGGAGTGAGGTTATGCAGCATCGTTTCGGCAAGGAATCGGGTTGGGCAGACGCTGTCATTTCGCCCTCATCACATCCATGTTTCACCGTTACCAGGGCCTCGTCAGCCACCGCGACGGCACCATGTACTGGTGGATCGAGATCCCCGGCGACGGCGGCCAATTGCGGTTCAAGTCCAACACCAGCCCGCAGAGCATCCTGTTGGCCGCGACTCCGCACCTGGTCAAGGATGAATGGGTGCACATGGCGTTCTCCCACGATGCCGCGGCCAAACACGGCGTGGCCTGTCTCAATGGCCAGGAGAAGATCGCGGGATCCTGGAGCCTGCCGACCGGCAACTTCGCCACCTACCGGACCGGCATCGGTGTCGTCAATTGCGCCGATGGCCTGGGCACCTTCAACGGGGCCCTCGATGAAGTGATGATCTTCCAGAGCCCCCTGACCGCCGCCGAGGTTCAGGATGCCATGGATGGATTCGACGAACCCGTGGCAACCCAGCCGAACCCAGCCGACGGAAAGACCTACGTGCCGGCCGACGTGACCCTGGGCTGGACGTCGAACGGCGTGTCCCCGATGCACAACGTGTACCTCGGGACCAGCTTCGACGGCCTCGCGAGAGTCGCCCAGGGCCTGACCGAAACCACGTTCCAGCCGGCCGAACCGCTGGAATACGGCACGACCCACTTCTGGCGAATCGATGAGGTGAACGGGGCCCCGGACAACACGGTGTTCGCAGGCGACGTCTGGATCTTCACCACCGAGCCGTTCTCCTATCCAATCGCGGGCGTCACCGCCACGGCCAGTTCCTACGCCGCGGGCATGGGCCCGGAGAAAGCGGTCGACGGCTCCGGCCTGACCGGCGATCTGCACTCGAACGACAACACGCACATGTGCCTGACCAGCCCCTCCGGCTCGCAGCCCGCCTGGATCCAGTTCCAGTTCGACAAGGTCTACAAGCTGGACCAGATGTGGGTCTGGAACTCCAACCAGGGCGTCGAGCCCTTCGTCGGCTTCGGCGTCAAAGACGTCGCGATCGAGTACTCCCCCGACGGCGAGACTTGGAGGGCCCTGGCCGGCGTGCCGGAATTCACCCAGGCCGCAGGCACGAACAACTACGCGCACAGCACCGCAGTCGATTTCGGCGGCGTCGAGGCCAAGTACGTGAAGCTGACCGTCAACAGCAACTGGGGCATGCTCAAGCAGTACGGCCTGAGCGAGGTCCGGTTCCTCTACGTCCCGGTCCAGGCCCGGCTGCCCCAGCCCGCCGTCGCGGCCACCGGCGTCAGCCTATCAGACCTGGATCGACGGCATGACGACTCAGGAGACCGCCTCGATTGTCGGGTACATGAACGCCCCGTTCGCCGAGCGGACCATCCTGCACGGGGGCGCCCAGTCGATGCCCTTGGAGTACAACAACGTCAAGACGCCCCACTACTCCCAGGCCGAACGGTCCTGGGACACGCCCCAGAATTGGACGGTCAACGGAGCTGATACGCTGTCCCTCTACTTCCGGGGCTACCCGACCGCCTTCCTGGAGAACGCCGACGGCTCGATCACCATGGGCGCCGGCGGCGCGGACATCTGGGGCAA
>JAAYVJ010000576.1 GCA_012517265.1 Planctomycetota bacterium
GCCAGCACCGGGACGCTCGACGCGTTGCCCAACTGGCCGATCGCGCGAAGCGACGCGATGCGAACGGATTCATCCTGCGATTTGCCCGCCTCCAACACGGCCGGCAGAGCCAGGACGTCCCCGCGGTCCGCCAGAGCCGAAAGCAGTTGCACCTGCGCGGTGGGTCCCAGGCTCGGCAGCTCCTGCGCCAGGGCCTTGGTCACTTCGGGACCGGGAATCTCCCGCACGATGGCGATCGCCCCGGTCTGCATTTCGGCGTCGGGGCTCTTGAGCGCATCGATCACCATCTTGATCACTTCCTGGTCGGCCTCCCCGGCCACGACGGCCGGGACACCCACGGCGACCACGCCGAGAGCGATCGCCGAAATCAACCATCCGCAAAACCTTCTGGATTGCCGAATCATCTCCGTCATCCTGCTCAACACACAAACTCCTGCCAACAGTTGCACCCTCAATCCCGCACGGACATCCCGAAGTCCGTGCGGACGACGGGCCAATCTGCGAATGTTCACCTGTTGCCGCCGCGGCTGCCGGCGATCCCCTTGAGGGCCGCCGTGCGAACCAACGACGGAACACCTTCCTTGTTCAAGGCGATGTAGATCTTGTTGGCGCCCAGCTTGTTGCCCTCGGCCGCCATCTTGTCCGCAATCTTCAGATACGCATCGTAAACCGGCATCTTCTGGGCCTCCGGCACGCTCGGCATGGCTGCGTCCAGGGCCTTCACCGCGTCGGGCCCCCCGATCTTGCCCAGCGCGCCGATCGCGGCGATGGACAACTGTTGATCCGAATTGCCCACAGACTTGGCGATCTCGGCCACCGCGGCGCCGCAGGACCGCTCGCCCAGGCTGTTGATGATGCCGATCTTGACCTTGCCCTGAGCGGCCGGAAGGGCCCCGAGCAGAGCCTTGTCCGCGGCCTCGCCCGGGATACGTTCCAGGGCGTAGCGGGCCATGTCCGAGTACTCCTCGCTGGGCAGCATCCCCGCCAGCACGGGCACAGATTGATCGGTCCCGATGATGCTCAGCTCCCGGCAGGCCCACTGCTTGCCGGCGTACTTGGCGTCCGACTTGAGCACGTCGTTGAGCGAGGCCTCGAACTTCTTCATCTCCTCGGGCTTCCCGTAGGCGGCGCGGATCTGATCGCTGATCTCCGTCAACGCCGCGCGGCTCTGGCCGAAATCATAGGCCTTGGCCTTCTCGACGATGGGATCGCCGGCCGGGGCCTGCGTCTGGGTCGCGCCGAGGGGCTTGGTCGGAACGGGGAAATCGCCCATCGCGAACTGGATCCCGCGGAGGTAGTGCTCCAGAATCACGGGGTTCATGAAAATCGCGTCGTTGTGTCCGAACGAACAGTAGAACAGCCGGCCCTGGCCGACCTCTTTGACCCAGGTAATGCCGGTGTCGGCGTCGCTGGCCTTCCACTCGCGGACGTTGCGGGTCGTCGGGTCGCTGGTGTCCAGGCTCATGAGGACCAGCATCTTGTCGCGGGAGTACAACGGGGCCTCAGTACGGTAGATCTCGTCGCTGAGCTTGAAGCCCTGCCCCTTGAACGGAACCATCAGCGGATGATCCGGGACATCGATCTTGAACGCCCAGGTGCCGCCGGCGCCCCAGGGGTGTCCCGTGAACTTGTTGCCCATCATCTGCTGAGCCTCGGGCCACTGGCCGAAATTGTCGGCCGCGGCGTGAATGCCGATGATCCCCTTGCCGCCCTTGATGAAGTCCATGATGGCCTTGCACTGGTCCGGGGTCTTCTCCGGATTGAGTTTCAGGCCGGTCGTATTGTTCAGGCAGATCGCGTCGAACTGCTTGAGCGTCTCGGCGTTGAACACGGAGTAGTCGTCGGTCACGACCGTCACCTGGAACGCGCCGGTCTTCTCGCCCATGATCTCCAGGGCTTTGTTCGCCACCGGAATCACCGTATGGAAGAACCCCTCGCACTTCCAGAACACCAGCATCTTGCGAGGCTGTTTCGGCTCGGCGACCGCCTTGGCCGGCATGGCCTCCGTGATCTTGGCGATCTCTTCGTCCTTCAACTGACGCAGTTCCTTCGGCGACTGGGCCCACGACGCCGCAGACAGGCAGAACCCGCCAAGCAGCACGGCAGCCATCACTCTCGACCTCACCATATTGGCTCCTTTCGTTAATCCCTCGTAAAGCGTGAAACGTACCTCGTGAAGCGACGGACGCTCCACGCTTCACGCTTCACGCACGACGTCTTCTACAGATGCCACGGGGCCCGCATCGGCCGCGACAGCAGCCGATTGGCCTCGGGATCGTTGACGAACAGTTCCTTTTCCGGGTCCCACTGCAGCTTGCGCTCCAGCAGCATCGCGATTTCGCCCAACAGGCCCACAGTGATCGAGCGGCACGCCGTCTCGATGGGCGTGATCGTCTTCTGTCGCGACTTCACGCAGTCGAGGAAGTTCTGATGGTGGTCCCGACTCTCGTACAGGCGATCTTCATTGGGACCGATCACCTCGTTCCATAGACCGGCCGGTTCGGTCGCCTGCCGGCCGCGGTCCACGTGGACCCAGCCCTTCTCGCCGTACCAGACGGTCCCCATGCCCTTGGGCACCTGCTTGTCGTTGGCGACGACCATCTCGACCCCGTTGGCGTACTTGCAGGTGAATTTGTACTCGATCGGCACGTTGTACATGCCGTCCTTCGGGTACACGCCCCGGCCTTCGATCTCGACCGGACCGGTCGAATCAAATCCCAGGCCCCAGTGGGCGATGTCGATGTGGTGACCCGCCCAGTCGGTGAGCTGCCCGCCGGAATAGTCCATGATCCAGCGCCAATCCCAATGATAGACGCCGCGGAACGGCACCCACGGGGCCGGTCCCAGCCAGAAGTCCCAGTCCAGATTCTCCGGGACCGGCTGCACGGGCTTGTTCTCGCCGGGGCCGCCGGTGGGCAAGCCCACCTCGACTCGAGTAACCTTGCCGATCCGACCGTTGCGGACCAGCTCGGCACCGTGGTGGAAGTTCGCCACCGACCGCTGCCAGCTCCCGGTCTGCCAGATCCGGCCGTAGCGGTTCACCGTGTCCCGCATCACCTTGGCCTCGTGGATCGTGCGGGCCAGCGGCTTCTCGCCGTACATGTCCTTGCCGGCCCGCGCGGCCATCACGACCGGGATCGAATGCCAATGGTCCGGAAGGGCCAGCGACAGCGCGTCGATGTCGGTCCGCGCGATCACCTCGCGGAAATCGTGATACGCCGCACAATCCGAGTTCGCGTATTTCTTGTTCACGGCCTCTTTGGCCCGGTTCAAGTTGTTCTTGTCCACGTCGCAGACCGCCACAACCTGGGCCAGCTTCTTGTCGAGAAACGAATTCATGTTCCCCGAGCCCATGCCGCCGACGCCGATGCAACCGATGGTGATCCGCTCGCTCGGCGCCGCGGCTCCGAACACCGTCGAGGGGACGATGTGCGGCAAAACCACGACACCGGCCGAGGCCCCCACGGCATTCCGCAGGAACCGGCGACGTGACTGGACGTTATCGCTCATTGCCGTTCTCCAGTTTCAAGATGTATGAGCCACAGAGGGCACAGAGATCACAGAGGAGAGAAAAGGGAAGACAGTGGAAACGCAAAAAGACCGGCAGTCATCCCACTGCCCAGCGATCGCCTTCCCGCCTTCTTTCGTTCTCACCTTCATTCTTCTCTCTGTGTCCTCGGTGTTCTCTGTGGCAAAAAATGATCTTCACTCTCACAGAATCCACGGGCTGCGGTACGGCCGGGACAGGAGGCGGTTGGCCTCGTCGTCGCCGGGGAAGACCTCGCGAACCGGATCCCACTTGAGCGGCCTCTGCAGCGTGTATGCAATATTGCCAAGGTGGCACACGGTCACCGAGCTGGCGCCGATCTCGACGTCGCAGATGGGCTTGGTGCGTTTGCGGATCGCGTCGAGCCAGTCGGTATAGTGGTTCTTGCTGTCATACAGATGAATCTTATCGGGCCCGATCACCTGGTCCTTGAGGTTGTCCGGCCAGGTTTTCAGGTAGCCTCGATTGACTTCTACCTTGCCGGTCGTGCCCTCGAAGAGCACGCCGTTGACGCTCCCCTTGCTCTCTCGCACATGTTCCAGCCAGAGCGGTTGGGCATCTCCCGTGAACGGAAGGCCCGTGTCCTCGGGGCCGCGGACCTGGCCATCGCGCGTCATCGTAATGCCGTTGGCGTATTTGTAGGTCAGGACCTTGTATTCTTTTCCGTCGGGCGGGATGATCTCGACCGGTCCGGAGCCGTCCATGCCGAGGCCCCACTGGGCGATGTCGAAATGGTGGGCGCCCCAGTCGGTCATACCGCCGCCGCCGTAGTAGCTGCAGTACCGCCAGTTCGGGAAGCCGTCGAAGCTGATGTGCGGGGCCAGATCGTTGTTGTACGGCCTCCACATCGCCGGCCCGACCCACATGTCCCAGTCGAGATAGTCCGGCACAGGCTCGGCCGCCAGCGGCTTGTCCTCCGGCGGTCCGCCCACGTTGACGGTCACGTGCTGGATGTCGCCGATGTAGCCGTTGCGGACCAGCTCGCACGCGAACCGGAACTCGCGGCTGGACCGCTGCATGCTGCCCACCTGGTAGACGCGGTTGTACTTGCGAACCGCGTTGACCAGGGCGCGGGCTTCCGCGATCGTCTGCGTCAGGGGCTTCTCGCAATAGATGTCCTTGCCGGCCCTGCATGCCGCGATTGAGATCACCGTGTGCCAATGGTCCGGCGTCGAGATCACGACGGCGTCAATGTCCGGCCGGGCCACGACATCCCGGAAATCACGGTAGGCGTCGCATCCCTTATAGGACCCGTCCTTGCGGTCGGCGTAGTGCTTGTCGACGATCTGCCTGCTGCTGCGTTCGAGCTTGAGCTGGTCCACGTCGCAGGCGGCCACGACGTGCGTTCCCGGCGAACCGAGGAACGACCGCATCAGGTGCTGGCTCTGCTTGCCGCAGCCAATGAAGCCGAGAGTAATCCGTTCGCTGGGCGCCGCGGCTCCGAAGACCGAGGACGGCACGATGCTCGGCAGGCCCACGACCGCGGCCGTGCCGGCGGCCGCCCTGAGAAGATCCCGCCGATTGATGCGTCTGTCTGCCATGTGAACCTGTTCCTGCCGATTAAACCGGCGAGGCCTGGACGCTTCTGCAACGTCCAGGCCTCACCCTGATCCTTGTCATTTCTTCTCGAACGCCGAGTCGAAGGCGATCTGAGAGGGCTTGAAGTCGGCCTTCTTGATCGCCTGGACGGCCTCGGCCGCCCCGTGCTCGCGATCCATTCGGCCGTCCTCCCACTCGATCGAGAGCGGGCCCTGATAGCCGATGTCGTTGAGGGCCACGATGATTTCCTCAAAGTTGATGTCGCCGTGGCCGATGGAGCGGAAGTCCCAGTACCGACGGGGATCTGTGAAGTCGGTGTGGCCGCCGAAGACGCCGACGGTGCCGTCCCCATGGCCCCACCACACGTCCTTCATGTGGCAATGGAAGATCCGCTTGGGGAACGTGCGGATAAACTTGACGTAATCGACGTGCTGATAGCCGAAGTGGCTCGGGTCGTAGTTGAAGCCGAAACACTCATGGCCCTTGACGGCGTCGACCGCCCGCTGTGCCGAGGCGATGTCGAACGCGATCTCGGTCGGGTGCACTTCCAGGCCGAACTTGATCCCTTCCTTCTTGAAGGCGTCGAGGATCGGGAGGAACCGCTTGGCGAAATCAGCATAGCCGGCATCGATCATCTGCTTGGAGGCCGGCGGGAACGAGTACAGCATGTGCCAGATCGAGCTGCCGGTGAAGCCGTTGACGACGCCGACGCCGAGCTTCTTGGCCGCCTTGGCGGCGTCGATCATGTTCTTGGCCGCCCGCTGCCGGACGCCCTCGGGATTGCCGTCGCCCCAGATCTCCGGCGGGATGATCGCCTTGTGACGACCGTCGATGTTGTCGCAGATGCACTGGCCGACGAGGTGGTTGGAGATGGCGAACACCTGCAGGCCGTGCTTCTTGAGCAGTTCTCTCTTGGCCTTGCAGTAGTTGTCGTCCTTGAGGGCCTTGTCGATTTCGAAGTGGTCGCCCCAGCAGGCGAGTTCCAGGCCGTCATATCCCCAGCTCTTGGCTTTCTGGGCCAGGGTTTCCAGCGGCAGGTCCGCCCATTGACCGGTGAAAAGCGTAACAGGTCGTGCCATCTCGTAACCTCCTTATCCTAAAGACTGTAGGGTGCGCGTCGCGCACCATTCCGCCAAAGCGTTTCTTCACTGGAAGAACGCTTACAATCCCCTGTTTATTGCGGGCCGAATGCTCCGCCGAACCCGCTCAGGCGCAGGTGACCTATCTTCTCCGCATGCCGCGTCCAGACAACCATCCACCCATCCTCCCGGGCGTGTCCGACCCTCCCAAACGTTCAACCCCGGGTCTGAAGCCCTCAAGGATGTTCAATTATACCGGGCGAGGGTACGCAAGCAATCCAATTTGCCGCCAATTTACCCCGTCAGACGGACCTCTGTTCGTAGTGTGCCCGTAAGGGCATATCTTGGGCTCGCACCGTCTTGGCGATAGTACGGAAGATAACGCCTTACGGCGTCACCACAAACGCCCATGCTCACTTAACTCCAGTGACCTTAAAGACATACGCATACTGACAAGGCGCCTCGTCCGCCGACAAGGTTGGGACGCGGATCGTGAGGTCAGACCCCGACCGGTCCCAGTGCATAGGTTGCGCGACGCCCAACATCGTTACAGTCGCATTCGCAGCAACCTCGACGTCCTTCACGACAAGTCTCTCGCCGGGCCAGCGAGGCGTGATGACGTACAGCGTGTCGCCTTTTGTTGTAAAGAATGCCTCGATAACCGCCTTGTCACCAGTGGGCTTGCCGGTTAGCTCGGCGATGTCGTACTTGGTCATGTACTCTTTGCCGTAATCGACGCCGGGCTGTTTGCCCTCGGTCCACTGAATCGACTTCCTCCAGTTCCGCGTGCCATAGATGGCCTCGCCGTTGACCTTGAGCCAGTCTCCGATCTGGGTCAGCCGCTCTTCCATGATGACCGGGATCGTGCCATCGGCGGCCGGGCCGATATCCAGCAGGAGGTTGCCGCCCCGGCTGACGATGTCGATCAGCATCAGGACCATCTCCCTGGCGGACCGGTAATCCGAAAGCGGCTCGGTCCGGCTGTATCCATAGGAATGCCCCATGCCGCGGCTCTCCTCCCAGGGGTGCGACCCGCTGGCGAGCCCCGCCGTGTATTCGGTGGTGTAATAGCCGCCGTGCTTGTGCCGGCTTTCCTTGCCCCAGCGGTCATTGATGACCACGCTGTCCTTGACGGGCGACTCGTTGAGCAGCCACGCGAGCAGCTCTTCGCTGCGCCAATCCTGGCTGGGCATGTCCCACTCGCCGTCGGAGAAGATCACCTCGGGCTGGTACCGGGTCACCACGTCTTTGAACTGCGGGAACATGTGCTTTTCGACGTAGAGCGGCCGGTCGGTCACCCACAGCGGGTTGTACCACTCGTAGAGCGAGTAATAGATGCCCATGTGGATGCCCTTGGCGCGGACCGCGGTGGTCAGCTCGCCCAGCAGATCTCGGCCGGGTCCGATGTCCACGGAGTTCCAAGGTCGGCCCCAGCTTCGGTTGGCCTCCTTGCTGGGCCA
>JAAYVJ010000577.1 GCA_012517265.1 Planctomycetota bacterium
GCCGTCACCCCGGCCACCTGTTTGCCAAACAGTACATTTTTATCAAGCTCGTCCCAATTCTGCAAGTGAAACGTTGCGCTATTGTGATTTTTGCACAACTCCGCCAGCCGGCGGGTATTGGCGCTGTGAAGGCCCCCCAGGACGAACATGACGTCCACTTCCTTGCACAGGGCGATCGCCGATTCCTGCCGTTTGACCGCCTCCTTGCACAGGGTGTTGATGACCTTCATCTCGCGGAAACTGCCCCGGCCGATGGCCCCCAGCATCCGCCCGAGGTGCTCGGGGCTCTGCGTCGTCTGACAGACGATCCCGAGCCGACGGTCCGAGGGCAACCGGTCCAGGTCCTCCTCTTCGGCCACCACCACCACGTGCTGGACGCACCCCATCACCCCCTGCACCTCGGGGTGATTCTCCTCGCCGATAATGACGACCTCGTACCCCTCCTCTTCGAGCTGCTTGGCGATCTGCTGGACGCGCTTGACCAGGACGCACGTGGCGTCGACGATCCGCACCCCCTTCTCGTGAAGCCGCTCCAGCTCCTTGGGCGAGACCCCGTGCGATCGGATCAGAACGGTCCCGGAATCGATCTGCTGGGCCGATCCCACGGTCCGCAGGCCGCAGTCCGCCAGCCGCTCCACGACGTCCTTGTTGTGAATGATCGGTCCGAGGCTGTAGACCTGCTCGTTGGGCCCGGCCGCCGCGAGAATCCGCTCCGCCGTGCTGATCGCGTTGCGAACCCCCGGGCAAAACCCGCATTTTTCTGCTACCATGACTTTCATAGAGACTCTGTACACTCCTACCGGAGCCCCGGTTCGGCCCCGCCAACTGTCCATTGCTATCGCCCCGGCTGGCCCGATACTCCCCGGCCTGCCACCCTGATTCGCCCCCATACGACGCAGGGGCAGGTTTGAAACCTGCCCCTGCAGCCTGGCCGCATATGGGATAATCCGACCCCTTGGGTCGGATTGAATTCAGCGATCCGCCGGCCCTCAGGTTAGTCGCTTGTCCCGGCGGACCGCCTATCTGATCTGCGTGCCGGTGAAGGCACGGATCATTCCATCATCAATCGACAATCATCCCTCCTCGATGCTAGATGAGCTGCGTCTTGCCGGGCGTGGCCACCGGATCGACGGGCAGATCGATCCAGTCGTACTTCGGCGGCGTCAGGTCCAGCTTCGACGCGTTCATCGCCCAATCCCACTTGAGGGCCCGCCCGGTGTACGCGCTCATGCGTCCCATGATCGCGTTCATCGTGCTCTCGGCGACGTTCCTGCCCTCGTTGATCGGCTTGCCCTCGCGGACGCTGGCGATCAAATCGGCCATCTCCTGGACGTAGTGATCCGGGTCCGGCCCCTCGTATTGGAAGGGGTTTTCGCCCAGGATGACGCCGCGATCGACGTCGGCGACGCCCTTGGTCCCCACCACCCGCTCGGCGATCCGGTCCGCGCTGCCGTTGATCTGGCGGCACATGCTGGCGACCCGCACCCCGCCGGCGTATTCGAACTCGACCGCGAAATGGTCGTAGATGTTGCCCAGCGTGCGGACGGCCCGGCCGCCCATGCCCATGCACTGCTCGGGATGGCCCTGCAGGGCCCAGTTGATCACGTCGAGGTTGTGCACATGCTGCTCGACGATGTGGTCGCCGCTGGTCCAGGTGAACCACGGCCAACTGCGGCACTGCCACTCCATGTCGGACAGGTTCTCCTTGTCCCACCATTTCCAGTAGCCCAGCATGTCCCCGCCGTTCCAGTAGGCCTGGGCCGCGACGATCCGGCCGATCTGGCCGTCGTGGATCCGGCGGATGATCTCCTGGTACTTCTTGCTGTGACGCCGCTGCGTGCCGGCGACGATGGAGAGGTTCTTCTGTCTGGCCAACTCCGAGGTCTGGATCACCGAGCGAATGCCCTTGGGGTCCACGCCGCCGGGCTTCTCCATGAAGACGTGCTTGCCCGCTTCGATCGCGGCCTGGAGGTGCTGCGCCCGCCAGTGGGGGGGCGCCGTCAGGACCACCACGTGCACGTCCGTCTGGAGCACCTTCTTGTAGGCGTCCCAACCCACGAACCGCCTGTCCGGCGTCGCCTTGAACGCGTCGGGCACTTCCTTGGTCAGCTTGTCGACCGACTCGGCCAGCCGGTCCGCGAACAGATCGCCCATCGCGGCGATCTCCACGCCGGGCGAACTCTTGACGCAACTGACCAGGTCGCGGGTGCCCTGCCCGCCGCAGCCGATGATGCCGACGCGGACGGTGTCCGAGCCCGCCGCATACGCCCGGCCGGCCATCCCCATCGCCGCAACCGATACGGCCGAGGCCTTGATGAAGTCACGACGAGAAACGCTGCTTTCGCCCATAGAACCCTCTTCAATTTGCCATTTGCGATTTACGATTTGCGATTCGCTCGTCCACGAGGCCCGCAGACTTCCCGGGGGCCTCTACAGTTCTCGGATCCGGATGTTGCGGAACTCGACCCGGCTGCCGTGGCTCTGCAGGCCGATGTAGCCTCGTTCGCGCGTCAGGCCGGGATGCGCGTCGGCCTTGTACGGATAATACGTCGCGTTCGTATCGATGATCTTACGGCCGTTGAGGACGACCTCGATCTTCGGTCCCCGGGCCGTGACGACCATCTCCTGCCACGTGCCGGCCTCTTTCGTCGCGCGTTCGGAGGGAGCCTGCACGTCGTAGATGCTGCCGGTGTACTGATAGGGATTGAGATTGCGCCATTGCTCGGCGTAGTCGTCGAGGATCTGGATTTCCATGCCGGTGTAGGCCGGATCGCCTTCCAGGGGCGAGCGAATGAACACGCCGCTGTTGCCGCCCGGCGGGACGCGGAATTCCAGCGACAGGCTGAAGTCGTCGTACTGGCGGAGGGTCGCCAGCCAGCCGCCGCCTTCGCCCTCGGTGTACAGGACGCCGTCGGTCAGACGCCAGGCGTCCTGCCTGCCCCCGATCTGTTGCCAGCCGACCAGGCCCGTGGAGAGCAGATCATCGCCTCGCGTCCGAGCGAGCAGACGGGCCTGCCCCTGGCGAAACCGGGCGCACGAGCCGGCGCCGAGCGTCAAAGACAACAGCAAGATCGCGGAAATTGCCTTCATCCTGTCCATAGCATCACTCCTCCTGATCCGGTTACGGTTTTGGGGTCAGCGTACTGCTCGGCCCTGCGAGCGTCAAGCGGTTTTGCGCTACTCGTGCTGGGCCTGCCTGGCCCCCATCGGGGACGTCGGGCGGGCGATCGGGGTCGCCATGGTCGCAGGCAGCGAGAGCGTCGTCCCGCCCCGGCGGCGGAAGGCTCTCGCCAGGGTCTCGCCCTTTGCCGGCGGAGCGCCGATCGCCAGTTCGGGCGTGTTGAAAAGCTCCGCGCAGGACTCGTAGAAATCGGGGTCCTTCTGGGGCAGCACAAACGGCTTGCAGGCCTTGCCGTCGGCGTCGACGTAACTGACGAACAGCCGGGTGAAGACGTCGTGCAGCCGCTTGCTGCTGAACACGATCCACCGGCTGTTGCTCGACCAGGTCAGCCAGGACTCGCTCCTGTCGCTGTTGACATCGAGCGGCCGATAGGCCGGCCGCCCCCCCTGCGCCGGGGCCTGAAGATCCATGATGTACAGGTCGCTCTCCTGTTTCCAGGTGGGGAAGTACCCGTTGTCGAACAGGCAGAACGTGAGCCAGCGGCCGTCGGGGCTGATCCGCGGCATGCCGATGCTCTTGCCGGTCTGAGCGGCGCAAAGGACGGTCTCGATCTGGCCCCACGTGTCGGTCGCGACATCATAGGAGATGCGGACCAGATCGTACTGGATGCGATCGTACTGCGGAGGCGGGGTCGGCGTCTGCGCGGGCCACGGCTTGCGGGTGCAGCAGAAGTACAGGTGCCTGCCGTCGCCCGACCAGGCGGGCCAGGTCTCCAGGTACTCCTTGCGGGCCAGCTTCGGCTCGACCTCGACCCGGTCGCCGTCGCGACGGTAGATCGCCAGCATGGAGTCGAGATCGATCGTGTCGCGGACCTCATTGCGGGCCGCGTGATAGAACATCGGAATATTGTTCACGGCGTACACCGCCAGCCGGCCGCTGGGATGCCAGGAGGTGTAGCCGAACTTCTTGTCGAGCTTGCGGACCCGGCCGTCGGCCATCAGGAGCGTCGCGACGCCGTACTTGTCCGACCGGACGCCCAGCAGCATTTCGTCCCAGCGGTTGCGGCAGAAGCTGTGGCAGTTCAGACAGCCGTCCTCGAAGCCGGCGCTGCTGAGTAGGGTCGATTCGTCGAACGTGCTCAGGTTGCGGCTGTGGATCTCGATCCGGCTGTTCACTCGCACATGCGTCAAGTGCATCCGGCGGTAGACGAGACTGTCGTCGATGTCCTCGTTTGCGATCCGATTCGTGATCGGCTCGAACCGGCTCCACCGGCCGGCGCCGTCCTGGACGAACACTTCGACTCGCAGATCCTGACCTCGATTGGCGTCGAGCAGCCGTCGCCAGGGGGCGAGCGGGATCTCGATAACGCCGTCGCGGCCGGCGACTTCGATAGGATCGCCCTGCCCGGCGGAGATGCGGGCGCAGAAGGCGACGCCGGGCTCTTCGATCCGGAAGTTCAGCGGCGCGATGTTCGGCGGGATGACCGATCCGCTGTAGTCAGGCCGGATATGGGCCTGCCGGGCCACCGGCGAGGAATCCCCAATTTGGACGCGTGGGGCCGGCCGCAAGCACATCGCAGC
>JAAYVJ010000578.1 GCA_012517265.1 Planctomycetota bacterium
AATCCATAGCACTTGCGGAGAACCTCGGTCCACTGCGGATGGTGAAAAATGTTGGCTTCGGATCTCGACTCGATGAAGCTCATCCATCTCGCGTCGGAGGGTTCGACAAGGCGGCATTCACCATTCTGTTCCGCGACGCCGTATTCCTGCGCGTTCAATGCTGTTTGGAGGCTCATGGGGTCCCTCAGTGTTTGCGGATGATTTCGAAGAGCTTCGGGAGGGACTTCGTGTTGCCGTCCTTCGCGAAGAACGTGCGATATCCCCAACGCAGGACCGGATTGGGGATGTATTCGTGCGCCAACTGGAACAGGGTGACGTTGCCCCCGAATCCGTACTTGAAGGCGTCCGGGGTCCTTTGCAGCGATTCGGGGAGAGGCTGTCCCTGCAGGACGCATTCCGCTCCGGAGCGATTGACGCCTTCGAAGTCGAACCAGCGATATCCGTGCGTTCGAGACCAGTTGATCGCGGCCCAGAACAAGACGTCGTTGGGCTTCCGGTCGCCGTGGAGGCCGGACCAGCCGAGCGCCTTGGCGCTGACGGTGTCCCCGAAGGGAACCGTCCAGAGCGCCGAGACGGCCTGGCCCTCGTATTCGGCGACGAACAGCTTGAGGCAGCCGGCCGGTTCGAGCACGTCCCACATGTGCAGGAAGTACGATTCGGGGAACGGCGAAGCGTTCTGCCGGCGGCAAGTGGCCGCGTTCAGAGTCCAGAACGTGCGCACGTCGTCTCGACTCCCTTCCCGCACGACCATTCCCTGTCGTTCCCCGCGTGCGATGTTCTGTCGCGTCTGTCTCTTCATGCGCGACAGCATCTCGGCCGGATCGAGGGTCAGATCGATGAGGACGGAGGCCCCTGGGATCAGCTCGACCGAAGAAGCCTGAAAGCCGAGCGTGACCAACTGGCTGGAAACGGCCTGGTCGTGGCCGGGGGGCTGGACCGCAAGATAGTGGAGACCGTGATGTCTGCGGATCTCCAGCAGTCTGTCCAACAGCAAGCGGGTCAGATCGGGATCGGCATGCCGCACGACCGGGCCGGCTGGAACGTAACCGATGCCGCCCAGCAAGGGGAGCCGGCGGTACAGGACCTGGGCTCCCGCGACAATCTCTTTGCCGCGGGTGACGACGATTCGGGTGGCTTGCCAGCCGCGGGATGCTTTCACCTGGCTCCACAGACTGGTCTGGGTATGGTGGCCCAGAGGGGCGCTCGCCAGGAAGTGATCCCACTTGTCGTCCCGGCTGTCGTCCGAAACGCGGAATGTGCAATCGTCCCCTGCCGCCGATGACCTGGGGGCGGGACCCGGTTTGGTACACGCAACTGGACTCATGCGATGCTTCCTAATTCAATTCCCCGTTGATTTTCTCAAGCCACTCCTCTCTCCAGAAGAGAAAGCAGGACCGATCGCAGGGACCGTAGAACTCCGTTCCATGGCAGGTCACTCCCTCCAGGAGGATGACCCCTCGGGCCTTCTTGACTTGGTAGTCTCGCTCATCGACGAACCGCTCGACCGGCTTGAGCACTCGTTGCTCCGTGCCGCAGAACTGCCACATTTCGGTCATGAACCCGCACCCTTTGAGCTCGCCCCAGCGGTTGAGCGTGCCCTGGATCTCCTCCCTGGAACGGATGCGGACTCGATCTCCGGCCTTCAATCCCAAGGGCGCGCAACGAGCGTCCGCATGGGTCGGGGCGATCTTGTTGCGGTCGCCTCCTCGGAGCCGGAGCACCAGATTCGTGAACGTCTTCTTGAGCTTGCGCCTCCAGTGAGGACTGATGCGTCTGCGCATCGCCAATCTCATGCGTTTTCCAAGCGGCAGTCTGGCCGTCTCGTTTCCGTCTTCGCACGGGTGGATTCGGGAGACGCTCTGGATCTGGCACGGAACGACGTCGGTCTCTGGTTCACACTTGCACATGGGGGCTCTCCTGGACTGCGACGCACTCCTTGTACCATTCCTCGGGAACGGGCAGTCTCCGAAGCGGCCTGGCCGGAACGCCGGCCACCACGGTGTAATCGGGCACGTCCTTCGTCACCACCGCCCCTGCGGCGATGACCGCACCTTTGCCGATGCGGATGTCGGGCAGCACAATGCACCCGGCGCCGAGCCAGGCGTCATCCTCAATCGCGATGAACCCCCGCTGGACCTTGACGAACGGCGTGATGCGCGACAGGTTGGGATTCGACGACACCACCAGCGTCACCCTCGGGGCGATGGCGACGCGTGCGCCGATCCGGACTCTGCCCCGGTCGGTCATTTCATCGACGATGATCAGATCCTGTCCGATGAACGTGGCGGCGCCGATCATGTACCCCGCCATGCGGAACAGTTGGCGTCGAATCCGATGTCCGGGCATCCCTTTGGCCAGACATGTCAGCAGCTTCTTGTACACAGACCACAGCATATCATTGTTCCCCCATGTCCCAGGTGCGCGAATCCTCTGTGTCTTCCTCTGACGCACGGCAGGCGACCGCGCCGGAAACCGGCAGCGGGCTTCGCTCCGTCCAGAACTGCGCCATGTCTCTGGGCAGTACATGCCAGTACTGGTTTGCGTAGCGGTGTTGTATGTGCTGCAGCAACTCCTCGTAATAGGCGACCGGGTAGCTCTCGCGGGCCGAGACGCGATCGAAGCGCATGTAGTCCGGATGCGTGATGAGCAGGGCCATCCCCCCGTGATCGACGATCCACTCCAGCTTCTGCTTCCAGACCTGGATTCCCCGCTCCTGCATCATGATGAAGAGCGTGCAATCCTGCGGGAGCGTGTACGGCAGCTCCACGTAGCCCCGGCGGGCTCCGTCGTCCGGAACGAGGAACGGGAAGATGGTGTTCATCCCCTCCGGTTGAGGTTCGAAGGGATCCGTGTCGAACGTGGAGGCGTCGTAGGCGACGTTGAGGCTGCGCAGCCAGTCGAGATTGTGGTGCATGGCCGGGGAGCGGAAGCCGCAACAGCCCCACTCCTTCAGATAGTGATTGATCCGAGCGGCGCGGCGTTCGAAGATCTCCCTGGACTGGTACAGTTTTCCGTCGTGCGTGAGGCCGTGAACGCCGACCTCGAAGCCCCGGGACACCAGGTCCTCGCGCAAGTCGGGCGAGACGGGATATCGTTCGGGGACGAAGTACATCGCCGAGCGAAAGCCCAGTCGCTCTTCGACCTCAGCCAGTTGTCTGCAGCGAGTCTGTCCCCTGGCCGTGTCGATGTCGTGGGTCAGCACGAGCGCGAATCGTTTGCCGTCCGGCCAGCCCGTCCAGCCGTCCGGAGCGCTGCCGGCGCCGCGGCTGATCGGCCATACGTCCGCATGCAGCCGTCGTCGCCGGCGAATCCAAGCGCGTCGCAACATGAGCTGGACTCGCCGGGGGATCAACGGCTTGAGAGTGTAGTACGATTTTCGCAGCAGCATGTCGGCTTGCTCCAGGGTGAGACCGTGACGGGTGCCTTTGCCATGCCTGTACAGGAGCGAACGGAGGACTCTGTACAGGGGGATCGGCGCAGCGCGGCCGGGGAAGCCTGGCGTCAGACGGTGACGGCCAGGAAGCTGCGAATGCCTTCGCAGACCCGCTCGATCTGTTCGGCCGTCAGTTCCGGGAACATCGGCAGCGACAGGAACTCCTTCGCGCACCGCTCGGCCACGGGGAACGCGCCCTCGCGATAGCCCAGCAACTGGTAGGCGTCCTGCAGATGCAGGGGCACCGGGTAGTGAATCCCGCAATGGATGTCCTGCCTGGCCAGACAGGCCATCATCTCGTCGCGGTCGTGGACCCGCGTCGCATAGACGTGGAACACGTGCTTGGCGTAGTCCACCTCGACCGGCAGCGTCACCGTGTCCAGGTCCGCCAGCAGTCGCTGGTACAGCCCGGCGTTCATCCGCCGCTGCTCGTTCCACTTCTCGAGGTACTTGAGCTTGACGCTCAGGATCGCGCCCTGCAGCCCGTCCAGGCGGGCGTTCCAGCCGACGATGTCGTGATAGTATTTCTTGCGCTGGCCGTGATCGCGGAAGACGCGGATCTTCTCGGCGATCTGGGGATCGTTCGTGACGACCGCCCCGCCCTCGCCGTACGCGCCGAGGTTCTTGCCGGGGTAGAAACTGAAACAGCCGGCTTCGCCCATCGAGCCGGCCCGGCGGCCCTTGTACTCAGCGCCGTGCGCCTGGCAGGCGTCCTCGATGACGTGCAAACCGTGCTTCTTGGCGATCTCCAGGATCGGATCCATGTCCGCGGTCTGGCCGAACAGGTGGACCGGGATGATCGCGCGGGTCCTGGGGGTGATCGCGGCCTCGATCTGGTCGGGGGCCATGTTGTACGTGCACTCGTCGATATCGACGAAGCGCGGCCGGGCCCCCACCCAGGTGATGGCCTCCGCGGTGGCGATGAACGTGCTGGGCGTCGTGATGACCTCGTCGCCCGCCCCGACCCCGACGGCCAGCAGGGCCGTCCAGAGGGCGTCGGTGCCGTTGCCCACGCCGACGGCGAACCGCGTCCCGCAATACCGTGCGAACTCCTCCTCGAAACGGGCCACGAAGGGACCGCCCGCGAAGGCGGTGCAGTCGATCACGTCCTGCATCGCGCGGTGGATTTCCTCTCGAATCGATTCGTACTGCGCCTTCAAATCAAGAAACGGTACCTTCATGGAAGCGGCCCTCACAACAGGTGGTTTGCAATTCCTTCGATGACTCCGGCGAAAGGCTTCTGAGCAGGCGGGCCGGATTCCCCGCCACGACGGTGTTCGGCGGCACGTCCCGGGTCACCACGCTGCCGGCGCCGACCAGGGCGTTTTCCCCGATCGTCACGCCGCACAGGATCGTGACGCTCGAGCCGATCGAGGCGCCGCGCCGCACGACCGTGGGCACGCATTCCCAGTCGGCCTCCGTCTGCATCCGTCCCTCGGCGGTCACCGCGCGGGGGAAGCGGTCGTTGATGAACGTCACGTTGTGCCCGACGAAGACCTCGTCCTCGATGGCGACGCCTTCGCAGATGAACGTGTGGCTGGAGATCTTGCAGTCGCGGCCGATCGTCGCGCCCTTCTGGATCTCGACGAACGTGCCGATCTTCGTGCGGTCCCCGATCGCGCAGCCGTAGAGGTTGACGAATCCGTGGATCCGGACGCCCTCGCCCAGCTTCACGTCCGGGGCGATCCGGCACGTTAGTTTGGTTGCCTCATCCATCGATGTCCCTCTTACAAGGTGCGCGCCGCGCACCGATGCCACTTCAATTTGGTGTGACGAGTCCCTGGACGATCTTGAGGTAGTCCTGCTTGCCGTGCTCCCACCGCATCGACTTATAGCGCGCGTAGGCGTTCTCCGCGAGCGCGCGACCCCGCTGCGGGTCCTGGTACAACTCCAGGATGCACCGGGCCAGGCCCTCGTGGTCGCCCGGCTCGAAGAACTTCACGCACGTGTCGTCGAACTTGCGGGCCACCGGCGGCAGGCGGGAGATGATGATGGGTTTACGCAGGACCATGTACTCGTACATCTTGTTCGTGTCGATCAATTCGGAGTAGGGCGACCGCCGCATGGCGATGATGCCCACGTCGGCGCCGTGCAGACGGCGCCACAGTTCCTCCCGCGACACGAAGCCCGCAAAGTCCACGATGTCCAGGCAGTGCAGCTCCTTGGCCAGCTCGACCAGTCGCGGAGCGTGCTCCCCCGCCCCGGGGATCTGCAGATGCAGGCCAGGGATGCGGTCCCGCACCAGGGCCACCGCACGCAGCATCTCTTCGTGCCCGTAGCGCGCCTCGATCAGCCCGTGCGTGATCAGGCGGAATCCCTGATCGTTCCGCGAGGATTCTTGCGTCGGCATGTCGCCGAATATGGTCTCGTCGCAAACGTTGCGGACGATCGAGACCTTCTCCCCTCGCGCCCCTCGTTCGATCACGCGTTCTCGCAGTTCGTCGGTGACCGTGATCGTCGCGTCCGCGTATCCGATCGCAGACTGTTCGATCCGGGTCTGGAGCTTGAGCAGGGGACGCAGTTGATCGCCGAACTTCGTGACCCACAGCTCCGGCGTCGGCTCGTGCAGGTCCAGCAACACCTTGGCGCCGAGCAGCCTGGGCAGCAGGGTTGTGAACACGAGGAAGTCCGGCATGGTGGCGACGTGGATGCAGCGGTACCGCCGTCGCACGTGCAGATACGTCAGCAGGGCGCTGAAGAGCAGGAACGACAGGCTGTACTGGAAGAAGTACCGCCAGACGCTCGTGCGTTTGTGCTGGATCGGGAGTCGGTACAGTCGCAGGCCGCCGGCCTCTTCATAGACAGGCTGATTCTTGCCTCGCAGGCAGATCACGTCCACCGGGTATCCCGCCTCGACCAGGGCGAGGGCTTCCTTCTCGCTGCGCGGATCGTCGGGGTAGAACCCGTTGCGGACCAGGCAGACCGGCTGGCGTCCGGACGGGCCTTGCTCAGTTGCTGTGGTGCGATATCGCATGCCATAACCTCTGAAGTTGTTCATGCTGAAGGTAGCGAACGGTGTCCTCGGGGACCTCGCGAGGCTCGTTGTGCGCGTAGGCCCAGCAATAACCGGCCAGGCGGTAGAGGCTGCCCAGCACGAGGGGCTTGTCCTTGATGCGGTACAGGCACTTGGCCACCTCGAAGAGCGGATGGCTGCCGTAGGCGAATTCGCGGATTCCCAGATTCATGTGAATGCGGCGGAGATTCCCGTAGCTGACTCCGACCGGGCGGTGGTGCAGCACGATCGGGTCGGAAAACGATCGGACCTGCCACCCGTGCATCCGGGCCCGGGTCTCCGCGATGGCGTCGTGCCCGCCGCGGCGAAGCGGGAGAAAACCGCCCGAGTCCGCAAAGGCCTGACGCCGGAAGAGCTGAATCGCGCCGGGCACGCTGTGCGGATCGCAGGCCAGGGGCTTGAGCGTTCCGTTCGTCGGCTCGTAGATCGCCCCGCCGGCGACGCCCAGCTTCTCGTCGTCGCGGAACTTGGCCAGCATCGACTCGTAGTAGTCCGGCTCGAAGGTGATATCCGCGTCGAGCGTTCCGAGGAAGGAGTGCGCGACGACGCCGGCCCGCTCGCAACCCATCATCAGGGCGCGGGCCTGGCTGGCGAAGCCCTTGTCGTTCGACTCCCGCCGAACCAGCTCGATGAAGTCATGGTCGGCCGCGCGGCGGCGCACGATCTCGTCGGTCGCGTCGGTGGAGCCGTCGCTGACGATGACCCATTTGCGCGGACGCAGCGTCTGGGCGGTCACCGCGTCCAGCGTCTTCTCGATGTAGCCGGCCTCATTGTGGGCTGCCGTGACAAGCACATAGGAGTTCTCTGCCGTCATGGTCTCTCCGTGGCTCAAGGATGGAACGTCTGCGGAAGTATTGCTCGCGATCGAGAGCGATCAGATAGAAGAAGAACAGCGGCTCGAACAGCGTCAGCCGGACCACGAGCCTCGATTCGAGCATCGAAGTGGTCAGGATCGCGACCACCGCGCAGGCCCCGTTCAACGCCAGATCCCGCGGGAACGTCCGCTGCAGCCGCGGCCCCATGTACACCCACCGCAGGTTGTACAGCACCATGGCGAGGAACGGGACCAGGCCGACGAAGCCGGTGCTGAAGAACACCTCGAGCATCGTGTTGTGGCAATGCATGGGCTGGAAGCCCGCGCCGGGCGGTTCGCCCATGGTGAAGCGCGTGACTCCATAGCCGTGGCCCAGGACGGGCGTCTCCCACATCTTCTTGGTGACGTGACGCCAGATCGCAGTCCGGCCGGTGAAAGAGCCGAACTCCTGCGTATCCTGGCCTCGCTTGACGTAGTCGAGCACGTCTCCGGCCCAGGATTGCGACGAGTACAGGTTGAACAGGACGAGCGTGCCCAGCATGCCCGCCGCGGCCGTGCCGACCACGATCCGTCGCAGCGGGTCGCGCGAGATCAGCAGATACCGGACCATGCCTGCGACGACGAAGGCCATCAGCGATGTGCGGGTCTCGGCCGCGATGAGCACATAGAGCAGAAAGACGCGGAGGACCCACAGGCCGATCCGCACCCAGCCTCGGCCCCGCCCGAACGACATCCAGAACAGCAGGACCGCCAGCAGACTCAGTTCGCAGGGGTGGGTCGAGCCCATGCCCAATCGGGACATGTCCGCGCCGGCCTCCGACGCAGTGTCCGTGCGGGCGATGAAGGTGTCTTTCAAGACGAGAATGACGACCGTCGCGAACCACAGGGTCTCACCCGTCCGAAGCTGCGGCAGGCTTTTCGCCGTGCCCACGAGCGTGATCGTCAGCAGGCTGACGCCGAGCAGGAGGATCGTGTATCCGATCACCAGCTTCGTGTAGGGGCACACCAAACCCGAGAGCACGGCGGCCAATCCGTACAGGAGCAGGGCCTTGGCGCCGAATCCCAGCGGCAGCACCCGGCGCAGCATGAGGACGCCCAGGCCGAAGCCGCAGGCGCAGGCGAGGACTCGCCCCATCACAACCCAGTCAAGCGTGGTGCTGTCGTTCTGCCGGCTGCGGAGATATGTTCCATGCAGCACGAGGATGACCACGAGCACAACCAATCCCAGCCTCCGGATCGCGTCGCGTCTCTCGACGGCCGGTTCCGGCCGGGTCGCCGGGATCTCAGCACAGCTTTGCGGCCAGTCGCCGGGCCAGTAGTTTCTCGTCAGTGTGGAAAAAGTCATAGCGAAGCAACAGAAGGACGCCCAGGGTCATGGTCAGCACGCAGACGAGCGTGAATCGAAGGACCGGGAGTCCGCGGATCGCGAAAGACGCCGCCAGCAGCGCGGCCAGCAGCGCCGTCCCGATGCATACGCGCTTCCACTCGATGGTCAGGTGGAAGTGTTTTATGCCGGCGGCCGTCAGCGCCGAACCGAGCAGAATCGAACAGAGATCGAAAGCCAGCACCGCGCCCTGCCACCCGAACCCCCGGATGAGCACGCAGTTCAGCGCCAGCGACAGGATCGCGACGACGGTCGACACGACGCCGACGACGCGGGTTCGCTGCGTCGCGTTCAACAGCGCCTGCCCGAAATAGTAGATGCCGGTGAACGTTATGCCGGGGATCAGCATGAGCACGACCACGAACGCCGAAGCGTACTCGGGCGGCGCGATCTTCGGCAGCAGGATGCGGATCCCCACGAGCAGGCAGGCGGACATGAACGCCGCCGCCAGGACCAGGTAGGTCAGCGATCGCGCGATCAGAGGCCTGCGGTCGGGTTTGTCCACGCTCGAGAACGCGTACGGCTCGAACGCCAGCGAGAACGGCGAGATCGTCGTGATCGTCAGGATGATCGCCAGCTTGTTGCCCAGGGAATAGACGGCCACGGTTTCCAGGCCGTGGAAGTAGCTCAGAAAGTAGATTCCGACGGCGCCGATCACCATCTCGGCGCTTTGGGAACACACCTGGGGGACGCCGAATCGAAGCAACTTGGCGATCAAGGACGGCAAGATTCGCAGGCCCGTGGCGCGGGCCGTTCCGGCCAGAACCGCCAGGAACACCGTCGTGTTGGCCAGGATCATCGCAGTCAGGGCGCCGCCGACGCCGAGCTTCAGCCAGCAGACCAGGACGAACGTGACGCCCACCAGCAATACCGCGGTCAGGATCCCTGTGATCATGTACCGCAGGGCGTTCTGCCGGGCGCGATAGTAGGACATGACGTGGTAATTGAGCGACTGGGCGGTCGCCGCGCCGCACGCCAGGCCCACGTAGGACCGGACGTCGGGCGTGTGCAGGACCTGGCTGAAGAGCCAGGGGAGCAGCAGGACCGTCACGCCGGCCACGGCCAGGGCGTTCAGCAGGATCATCAGGATCGAAGTCCCCAGCAGCGCGTTGAGCCGGCTCTGCGCTTCGTATTCGGTCGCGAAGCGAAGGAGCGTCGTGCTCATCCCGCCCATGATCAGGACGCCCAGGATCTGGATCGTCAACTGGAGCGTGGCCAGCAGGCCGAAGTCGGCCACCGAGAGGCTGTGCGTATACAGCGGGATCAGCAGGAAGATCGCGGCCCGGGCCCCGATGTTGCCCACGGCGTAGATCGCTGCGTTCGTGCTGAGGAACCGAAGACTCATGCAAGGCTCGCAACAGGAGTTCCGGCTTGCATCGGTTCGGTGATCTTGATCAGGCCGCCGCCGTTGGCGAGCGAGGCGCTGGCCGCTTCGAGGATCTGCACGACGCGCAGCCCCTCGACGCCGCCCGATTCCGGTCCGGTTCCCGAAACGATGCAATCGCGGAAGTGCTCGCACTCGGTCTTGAGCGGCTCGGTGAGCTTCAGGAACGGGCAGTGGACGTCGCCGTAGTAGTAGGAGTACTGGAACTCGGCGAACGTGTCGTAGTACGGCGGGACTTCGACCCGCTTGTCGTAGATCTTGATCTTCTCGTTGGGCTCCAGGTCGTCGTAGACGAGCATCATCTTGGTGCCGACGACGATGGTCTCGCGGACCTTGCTGGGATGCAGCCAGGAGCTCTGGATCGACGCGTAGGTCCCGTTGGCGAACTGGAGCGACAGGTCCGTGACGTCCTCGATCCCCTTCATCACGTGGGATTTGCCCTGGCAGTTCACCGAGATCGGCGCCTCCCCGAGGATGTGCAGCAGGATGGAGATGTCGTGAGGGGCCAGGTCCCAGGCGACGTTGATGTCCTTCTGGAACAGGCCCAGGTTGAGACGTCGCGAGCTGACGTACTGGATGTCGCCGAGCTGGCCGGAATCGACGATCTCCTTGATCTTTCGCACCGGCGTGGAGTACACGAAGGTGTGGCCGACCATGAGGGTGAGCCGCCGCTGTTCGGCGGTCTCGATCAGTCGGAGGCACTCGATCGACGACCGGGCCATCGGTTTCTCGATGAACGTGTGTTTGCCGGCCTCCAGGGCCTTCTGGGCCATCTCGTAGTGGTACCGCACGGGCACCGCAACGATCACCGCGTCGACGTCCGGATCATCCACGAGGTCGTTGAACCGGTTCGTCGTGGTGACCTGAGGATACAGATGCCTCATGTGGGCCAGACGCTCCACCCTCGTGTCGCACACGTACTTCACTTCGCAGTCGGGCAGGGAGTTCAGATTCCGGATCAGGTTCGGACCCCAATACCCGCAACCGACGACACCAAACGTAAGCATCGCAATACCTCCAATCACGGAGTCTGAAGTGGGAGGCGTGAAGCCAGAGGAAACGAGCCGACACGCTTCACACTTCAGACTCACTACAAGTTTTCGTACAACCACTTTGGAACCGGGAATCGTCTCTTGTTGAGGATGACGCCCAGGACGTTCGCATGGGACATGAGCAGTTGCTGCTTGGCCTCGAGGATCGCCTCCCAGCGGGACCGCTCGGCCTCGACGACCAGTCCGACGCCGTCGCACAGACTCGCAGCCCGGACCGTCCATTTCACCTCGTTGATCGCAGGCAGGTCCACGACCACGTAGCGATACTCCTTCTTCAGTTTCTTGATCGCCGCGGCCCATTCGGCGGGCTTGAACGCCTCCAGCGAGTCGCCGCTGAGCGTCCCGGCCGGCAGGAGACTGAGGTTCTCCACCGGCGACGGGAGGACCAAGGCGGCGCAGCCGTCGCTGTTGCCCGGGAGATTGGCCCATCCGCTCGATGGTTGCACGTCGAAGATGCGGTGCAGCGAGGGGTTGGGCAGATTGGCGTCGACGAGCAGGACGGGTCCGTCCGCCTCGCGCGACAGGGCGGCGGCGAGATTGGCCGCCACCTCGCTGACTCCTTCGCCGCGGTTGGAGCCCACCAGCGCCAGCACGCGGGGTCCAGCACGGGCGAAACCGTCGGGGCCGTACGCCAGGTTGTGGGCCAGGGCCTGGTAATGACCCCGCACGAGAGCCGGGATGTCCCAGGACGCCTGCTCCGGGACCGCGGACGCCAGCAGGTGCAGGTTGCGACGCGAACGGCGCCGAACCGGGCGGACGACCGCGGACCGCGCGTAAGGGACATAGGCGAGCGTCGGCAAACGCAGCTTCTGCACCACCTCCCGAGGCGTGCGGATCGTGTGATCGAGGTACTCGCAGGCGAAAGCCAGGACGACCGATCCGAAGCAGCCGAAGAGGATGCCCAGCAACAACTGCATGGGGCCGTTCGGCCGCACAGGCTGCGAAGAGGCAGTCGCCGGCTGCACGACCGCGATGTTCGAGATCCGTTCCGCGTCCAGCGCCTGGTCGATTCGCGCCTGCTCCAGGTTGTCGGCGTACTTGCGGTAGTTCGCCTCCTGGATCTCAATCTCGCGTCGCAGACGGCGGATCTGGGTGGCGGTCTCGTTCAGGCCGGTGACCCTCGCCCGGGCGTCGGCCAGTTTCTTCTTCAGGTTGGCGATCTCGCCTTCGCGGGCGGTGAAGTTCGCCTGCTCGGCCAGCAGGGAATGTTCCGTCTCCTGGCGGGCGACGTTCACCGCGGTGGTGGTCTGCGCCCGAAGCGGCTCCTCCTTGGCCAGGAGGTCCTGGGCCTCGGCGATCTGCCTGCGGATCTCCTGCATCTGGCGGCTGTCTTCGCTGTACTTGGAGGCCAGGTCCTGCTGACGCAACTGGAGCTCGTAGAGCCGCTCGCGCATCGCGTCGGCCGCGACGTTCGGAAAGCCCGTCGTGGTCGAGGTCACGATCGTCGCGGGCAGCGAGGCCAGCGTCTCCTTGAGGTTCTGGATCCTCGCCTGCGACGAGGCCTTGGACGATTCGGCCCGGTCGATCTCCTGCTCGATGGTGCCGATCCGTTCCATGGTCACGCGCAGTTCCTCCTCGATGGAGGACGTGCCCGCGCTGCTCACCATGGTTTTCAACTGCTGTTCGAGACCGGCGAGCTGTTTTTGCAGCAGGCTGCACTGCTCGGAGAAGAACTTGTAGGAGCCGGTCATCGAGTGGACCGCAACGCGTTCGTTGAGGTACACCCGAATCAGCTCCGTGAGGATCTTCTGCGCCTGGACGGGCGAGCCGGCCTCGTAGTACAGCGTGATGATGTTGCTCGTGTCCTTCTCGGTCAGGGCGGTCATGCTCTTGTTGAGGGTCTGGATCGCCTTGTCCACGTCGCTCATCGGCGGACGCAGACCGATCTGGGCCAACAGGTTTCGGGCCCAGTTCTTGGCCTTGGCGACCGCGTCTGGAGCCTCGTCCTGCGGGGCGGGTTCGGCGCCGGGCGCCGGCTCGTTCGCATCGCCGAGAATCATCGCAGGTCCGAGCGCTTCGACCACTTTCTGCGCGATGCGACGGCTTCGCAGGATTTCCAGCTCGGTCTGGATCTCGCTTTCTCTCGATTTCGTGATCGGCACGATCTGGCCGGTCGTCGCGGTCGGATCGAGCGAGACGCTCTCGCGGCCCAGACGCACCAGCAGCTTGGCGTCCGACTGATAGACACGCTTGGCCCTCAGAGTCAGCGCGATGCAGCCCAGGATCGCGATCACGAAGAACAGGAACATGCGGGACTTGTGCCGGAACAGAATGCAGCACAGGTCCCGAAGCGACGTTCTCCGCTGATCGGCGGCGTCGGCCGGTGGTTCAGGCATTCCGGTGTGCGGCATCAATAGCACGTGTCGTCCGTCTCAATCGTTGTTGGGAATGGTGAAGTACACAGGGAGCCGGGGAATCAGCCGGTTGATGTGCTGTTCGACCCACTGATCGATCTTGGCGATCTTGGTCCGGGGCACATACACGATGTCACGCGGATGCAGATAGAACGGCTCCATCCCCTCGCCCCGAAGCCCGGCCTTCATGTCCATCTTGAAGCCTCGCCAGTGGCCGCCGGTCTGACGGATGACGATGACGTTGTCCAGACGCGCTTCGTCCATGTCGAAGCCGCCGGCCTCCATGATCGCCTCGGCGGCGGTCATGTCGCCCGGCATCTGGATCACGCCGGGCCGGACCACCTCGCCTCCGACATAGACCCGCCGATCGTACTGCGATCTCAGGACGATCGTGATCTTGGGGTCTTTCAGATGCGAGTCGTAGAGCGTCAGCAGCAGATCGCGGAGCTGCGCGGGCGTCTTGCCCTCGACGGGGACCTCGCCGACGAGTTGGAGGGCGATCTTGCCGTCGGGACGGACCGACTGGCTGACGTCGAGTTCCGGCGTGTAGAAGAACTTCACTTCGACGACGTCGCCCGGGCGGAGAAAGACGTCGCGGGGACCCGGCGGTCGCGTCTGAGTCGCCTCGGCCGTTCTGCCAAAGGGCTCACCGTAGGGAACCATCGGCCCGTTGGAGTCCGCGACCACGGCGCGTCGGTCGGCGGCGCGCACCGCCTCCGCGACCTGCTCGGCCGGGACGTTCACTTCCTGGATCTTGTCACGCCGGTGCGTGTTGCGGCAGCCGGCCGGGCAAAAGCCCCCCAGCGTCGCCAGAACCAGCGCAGAGGCGATCATCAAAACGCGACGACTCGTCATGGGTATCCCTGCTCCGCGGATGCGGCGGGTGCATCCATTGGAAAAATCGATTTCACCCTCACGACTCCGAACGTCCGCAAATGTGACCGGGATGCGAAGCTCGCATCGAACGCTGCTCCGCTCGGTCCCTCGCGACGCGAGCCTCGGGGCGATGGATTTCGAGGCGTGTCCCGCCGGACTCTGCGCGAAGCTCCGCTCCGTCGGTGTCGCGGCGAGATCCTATAATCCCTCGCTCCGGCCCTTCGATATTCGTCTTTCCACCCAGCTTGCTTCCTCCTTGCCGTCGAGCTGGTTTCTTTTGAACACCGCGTCATCCCAGGTGTTCGCACGTCCCGGAGGAACGCCGTGACCGCCTGGTCTTTCGCTGGGTTGTTCGGCGTTTGCGACAGTGGACTTTAGCCCCCGTCCGGCAGGGGAAGTCCAGCGACGCTTCGGACCCGCCGCCGGCGGACTGTCGTGATGCTTCGGGGCCCGTCCGAGGGGATGAAAGAGAACCTGTAGTATCCACTACTGGTCGAATTCTCTTGACAAACCGCACCCATTCTGCTACACTGCAGGCTTCATGGGGGTGATTGCCGAGTCTGGTTTCTGCCAGGACCTCGCGATTCTGAATCACATGCGTTGTGACGCGTGGATTCCCCAGATGGATGGAGGAGCAAGGTGATGATCGGTGTGACTCCGGAGGCGTCGGTCGCGCGGGCGTTGCCCGCGTCGACCGGAAAACAGATTCGCCGGATCAACTCGACGGACGCGTTCCACAGCGAACTGGAGAGACACGAAGCGCTGGCCGAGAGCCGGTGTTACTGTTTCTCGCTGATTCTGTTCGATGTCTGCCAAGACGAACCGCCCACGGCGGCGTGGACGCTCGCGCATGCTCTGACCGCCCGATTCCGCGCCGTGGACGTCGTGGGCTGGCACGACGAAAACCGTCTAGGCGTGATCCTGCCGTACTGCGGCTCGAAAACAGCGTTGCGGCTGGCCGGCGACATTTGTCACATGGTCCGGGACGACGTCTCGGCCACCTACACCGTCGAAGACCATCCCTGTCGGCTTGATCCCCGACCGCAATGCGCGGCCTGCCGGGTCCGTGCGGCCGAAACCGCCCGCCTGGCCCAGATCGAGGAGGAGGGGCGGTCCGCGCTGCCGTTGTGGAAACGCGCGATCGACATTCTCGGCGCGGCGATCGGCCTGATCGTCCTGTCCCCGTTGTTCGTCGTGACCGGGCTGTTCATCAAGTGCGTCTCGCGCGGGCCGATCTTCTTTCGCCAGGAGCGGATCGGACACATGGGCCGGACGTTCCGCCTCTGGAAGTTCCGGACCTACGAGCACAAGGCCGACACGAGCCAGCACGAGAAGTACGTCAAGAGCCTGATCGAAGCGGCCCGCCAGTCCAAGGACGCGCAACAGCCCTCCATGCGAAAGCTCGATCGCGCGCCGGGCATCATCCCGTTCGGCAATCTGCTTCGCAAGAGCTGCATCGACGAGTTCCCGCAACTCATCAACGTGCTGGTCGGCCAGATGAGCCTCGTCGGGCCCCGCCCGCCGATCCGCTACGAGGTGGAGCAGTACGACGCCTGGCACAAAGGCCGGCTCTGCGCCGTCCCCGGCATGACGGGCCTCTGGCAGGTCAGCGGCAAGAACCGCCTGAGCTTCAACGAGATGGTCCGCCTGGACATCCAGTATCTTCGCCAGGCCAGCCCCTGGCTGGACCTCAAGATCCTGCTGAAGACCCCGATCGCCATCTTCACGCAGATTCTGGACTCGCTGCGGGAGCGGAAGGGGGGAAAAGAGCAACAGCGCAGGACCGCAGCGTGATCGAATCGCGTCGCGACTTCGATCGCTCCTGGTCTTTGGCTTCGAGCTTCCCCTGCGACGACGACATGAGTCGCAGGGGAAGAAGGCAGAAGTGAAAAAGCCGGCGGGAGGAGATTCGGACAGGCGGTTCGTCTCCTGCCTCGTGGTTTGTGCCATCCATCAGGTTCTCGCGTCCGTCTTTCGGTTTGTCCCGCTTCCCTGCGACCTTCTTTCCCTCCCGAATTCTTGACGTTCGCTCAGCAGACCGCGCCCCGACCCACGACGGCGCAAGACGCAACCATGGATAGAACCAGGGGGAATGCACAAACCGGCAGGGTGTCGCGGGGCCTGATCTCGTCGCTCCCTACATGTCAACTCGCGTTAAAACGACATAAGATGAGGCCCCGCAACAACTTGCGAAAGAAGTGGTATGGACAGGGTAGGAATCGAACCTACGTAGGCTTACGCCAATGGGTTTACAGCCCATCCCCTTTAGCCGCTCGGGCACCTGTCCGGGTTCCCGGCCGCAAACGTCGCGACCAGAACAATATTAGAGCGAAAAGGACCGCCTCTGTCAACCGGTCGGCTAGATTTTCTTTCATCCTTGGTAAAGAGGATCGCTGATCTGCCCCCGGATAATGTGCCGGTTCATGTCGGAGAGCTGGCAACTTCTTCCCTGTCTGGCGTGGGCTCAGGCCCCGCCGAAGCCATAGCCGAAGCCAGACAGGCGGCGAACGCCGTCGGCGTGGGTAGTCCCGCCGGCCACGGCATCCTCAACATGAGTGACGGCCGTTCCGGCAGTTATAGCGAGACCTCGGACCTGTGGCCGATTTATCGTGCTTGACAACGACCAGACCATGGCTTAACGTGATGGTTTTCACAGATTCAAGTAGA
>JAAYVJ010000579.1 GCA_012517265.1 Planctomycetota bacterium
GAGGCGGAGTCTCTCAGAGATTCCGCTCGACGAAGCCGGTGTCGACCTTGCCCTTGACGAAGAGATTGTGCGAGAGAATCTCCAGGCAGGCCGGGATCGTCGTCTTGATCGGCTGAATGACGAATTCCTGCAGGGCCCGCCGCATCGTCGCGATCGCCTCCGCCCGCGTCTTCTGATGGACGATGAGTTTGGCGATGAGCGAATCGTAGTTCGGCGTGACCGTCCAGCCCTGGTGGGTGTGCGTATCGACGCGGACGCCGTTGCCGCCCGGCGCGATGAACTGCGTGATCGTGCCGGGGCTGGGCGAGAAGTTGTTCGCCGGGTCTTCCGCATTGATCCGGCACTCGATCGCGACGCCCTGGTGCTTGATGCTCTTCTGCCGCAGCTTCAGCGGCTGGCCGCTGGCAATGCGGATCTGCCATTTGATCAGGTCATGGCCTGTGACCATCTCGGTGACGGGATGCTCGACCTGGATGCGGGTGTTCACCTCGATGAAGTAGAACTTGTTGTCCTTGTCGAGGAGGAACTCGACCGTCGCGGCGTTGACGTATTTGGCCTCCTTGATCAGGCGGATCGCACAGTCCGCGAGCTTCTGGCGGTCCCGGTCCTCCAGCACGGGGCAAGGCGACTCCTCGATCATCTTCTGGTGTCGCCTCTGGATGGAGCAATCCCGCTCGAAGAAGTGAACGGCGTTGCCTTCCTGGTCCGCCATGACCTGGACTTCCACGTGCCTCGGTTCGACGATCAGCTTCTCGATGTAGACGGCGCCTTCGCCGAAGGCGGCCTCGGCCTCCGCGCGGGCCGCGTTGAAGGCCGCCCGCAGGCTGATGTCGTTGTGTACGACGCGCATGCCGCGACCGCCGCCGCCGGCGACGGCCTTGATGATGATGGGATAACCGATCTGGTTGGCCAGTCTCATCGCCTCGGCTTCATTCGGCACGACGCCGTCGGAGCCGGGGACGATGGGCACCTTGGCTTTCTTGGCCAGTTTGCGGGCCTCGACCTTGTCGCCGAGCAGCTTCATGGCCGCCACGGGCGGTCCGATGAAGCCGATGCCGCAGTCGTTGCAGATCTCGGCGAAGTTGGCGTTCTCGGCCAGGAACCCGTAGCCGGGGTGAATGGCGTCGACGTTGGTGATTTCCGCGGCGCTGATGATTCGCGGGATGTTCAGATAGCTCTGGTTGCAGTCCGCAGGCCCGATGCAGATCGCCTCATCGGCCAGCCGCAGGTAGGGGGCGTTCTTGTCGGCTTCGGAATAGACGGCCACCGACGCGATGCCCATCTCTCGACAAGCTCGGATGATTCGGAGCGCGATTTCGCCGCGGTTGGCGACCAGGATTCTTGAAACCATCGATCTGCCTTTTTCCTTCTGTCTTCACGTCCTTCAGTCGGGCCGGACTCTGAAGAGCACCTGCCCGTACTCGACCGCCTGGCCGTTTTTGACGGTCCGCTCGACGATTGTGCCGGTGACCTCGGCCTTGATTTCGTTCATGACCTTCATGGCTTCGATGATGCAGACCACGGTCTGGGAATCCACCCGGGCGCCGGGCTCGACGTAAGGATCGGAATCGGGGCTTGGGGCCTCGTAGAACGTGCCGACGATCGGCGACTTGATCTCCAGCAGGCCTTCGTTCTTGGCGGCGCCGGGCGTCTGTCCGGCCGGCTGGGCCTGGGGCGCAAGAACCGGGGCCCCTGTCCCAGGATACGCTGTCATTATCGGCCCTAGGGCCGCCTGCTGCGGCACTGCCCGTTTAAGGGAAACGCGATCGTCCCCATGCTGAATATCGATCTCGACCAGATCATTCTCTTTCATGATCCGGATCAGTTCTTTGATCTTCTGGATATCGGCGTCTTTCTCTGCCATCATCGCATCCTTCCCGGAGAGCCGGATGGGTTGCTGGGACCCGGCCGCACGGCGGCCTGTTGCGGGATCCCCCGGTTGAAGTCCCTGCGACACGTCCCTCACCAGGGAGTCAGGTGACCTCGGGTCAGGCTAACAGTATAGCTGCTGGATGGGACTTTGCAAGGGAATTGTGGACCCTGGGCCGGACCGACGGGCCCTCGGTCCGAGGGAATCCGACCGCGACGGCTTCCGTGCGTCGATCGATCGATGCGCATGAAAACGCCGCGGCCGGCGGGGCCGCGGCGTCGATTGTCCTTCTCAGTTTCCGTTGCCGAACTGCTGGTAGACGTGCGTGGCCTCGGTCTCCTCCACCGGCAGTGCGAGCTGGTCGGTGTGCATCGAGACCTTCAGCCGGACGTCGCCGGCGATGGCGCCCTTGACCACGATCTTCCACGTCGCCTTGCCCTTGGGCTCGAGTATGCGGAGCGGGGCGAAGTTGATTGTCTTGCCCACGACCGATCCGGCGGTCGCGCCTGCGGAAGAGACATACTGCAGCTTGTCGTCCAGCACCGCGCTGATTCGGATGTTGGTGTCGGCCGCGGAGCCCTGGTTGACGACCTCGATCACGTAGGTGGTCTTCATGCCGACTTCCACCGGGTCTTCCTCGTCCAGGACCTCAAGACGAGTCGCGGCGATGCCGGTGATGGCGGTTCGGATCGAGTCGCTCACAGGTTCGGCGCAGTAGGCGCTGGCCGTCGCGGTGGCCATCAACTCGCCTTCGCGGGTGGGCGTATAGGAAACCTTGACGCTCTTGGACGTGTTCGGTTCGAGCGTGCCGAGCTCCCAGACCAGCTTGGAGCCTGCGAACTGGGCGCCCGCGGTGGCTTCAATGTTCGTCACGCCCGGCGGGATGATGTCCTCGATGACCGTGTTCTGGGCTGGGCCGTCGCCCTTGTTGGTGATCGTCAGATCGTACGTGACGGAGCGGCCCAGATACTGGCGCTTGGCGCCGGTCTTGGTGAGCACCAGCACGGGCTGGCGAACGTTCGTCATGGCGGGTTCGGACTCGGCCGTCAGGCCGGCGGCCGAAGAGGCGACCGCCTTGTTGACGTACGTGCCCACGCGGGTGGCCCGCAGTTTGATCGAGAACCGCCGCGATTCCCCGGCGGCCAGCGTGCCGGCTTCCAGCGCGACCTTGCCCTTGCCGTCGGTGGTCTGCAGGCCGGCCGGCAGCGTGTCGACGATCTGGACGTTCGCGGCCACGCCGGTTCCGGTGTTGGTGACGACGAACTCCACCGGGATCGGCTCGCACAGCAGCGCCTCCGGTGGAACGTTGAGGACCAGCTCCAGCGCAGGCTCGACGACCTTCACCAGGGCGCAGTCGGAGGCGGTGTGGGTCACCGACGTGCAGAAGTCCAGGGGACGGGCCGAGGTCGCGATGCCGGAGATCTTGATGCTCTTGCTCGCCCGCGGACCGAGGGAATCGATCTCCCAGATCAGATGGTCGTCCTCGGTCTTGGCCGTGGGATCGGAACCCTTGAACTCGAAGTCTTTCGAGAGGACCTCGGTGATCGTGATCTGGGTCAGCATGGTCTCGGTGAGGTTGGTCACCCGGATGATGTACGTGAACGGCGTGTTTAGACGCACTTCCTGCGGCATGGTCTTGTCGACCTGGATGATCCCGTAGTCCGGCCTGGGATACGTGATGGAGATATTGCCGCTATTGCCGCTCTCATCGACGGCCACGAGGCCGCGATCGACGCGGACGGTTTTGTCGTAGCTGGAGACCGCGGAGGGCGAGACAACCGGTTCGAGTTGGTCCACGGATGCGGTCACGAGTTCGGGCTGTCGCGGCGTGGGCTTGGTCGTTCGGGACCGGCTGGTGGTCCGGGCGGGCGTTGCCTCTTCGGCCGACTCGATCCGCGCCGTGGCGACCTGCTCCTCGCGCGGCACTAGGACAGGCTCGCGGTCCAGAAGGGGTTCCCGCGACGCTCGGGAGCGGGATCGACTCGGTGAGGACCGAACGGGTCTGAGGTTGCTGTCATAGGCGACCTTGCGACTGGGCGCCGCCACGGCAGGCTGTTGTTCGTCGAAGCCCCGCAACGGCTCCTGGCTTCGGCAGCCCGCCAACTGCAATCCCGACACGAGAAATAGGACAACCCACACCTTCTTCATCACACCGCTCCTTTAACATCGAACGCTTGTTCTCCCCGTTCGTCCCACCCCAACTCCGATCCACTTCACACAACCGCTGGATGGTAAGGAGGCAAGCTTCGCGATATGCTTGACGGCATTGCTATCGCAGCCAACGATCCACGCCCCTTCCTCCTCGATGCAGAGAACGCTCTGCCGTCGCCGGCCAGAACGACCGCGCAGACGTGGCGTGTCCTGCCGCCAATCGGGCCGGATCCCACATAGAACATATGAAGAAACCCCTGCGGGACCCAAACTTACATTGTTCCCAAGTTTGCCTAAGTATACCATATTAACCTTTATCGAGTCAATAGTTATGCCGTCTTAATGTGTGTGGGAACGGTCGCTCCGGCGGCCGGGGAAGGGGACCGCCGTGGGGGCTGGCTGAGCGACGGACGTTTGCGATTCCCGGTGAGGCTCGTCCCATAAGATCGGTCGAAGCGGATGTAGCGTTTGTAGGAGGGAGCCGTAGGCGACGTTTCCGGACGCCCCAGCCCTGGGCTTCTTGGCCATCGGGGGCCGTTTGGGGTGAGTTTGCCTCGCCCGAGACGCTCAAAAAAGTTTGCATCGCCCGTTGGTTGCCGCTATTTTTCGGAATGTTTTTCAACCCAACCTTGGTATCCGGGGAACAGAGAACTTGAACCGATCTGCCTTTGAGCAACAGGTGTCGCAGCGCGTCCTTGTCGGCGACGGCGCCATGGGGACGATGCTGTACCAACAGGGGGTCTTCCTCAACCGGTGCTTCGACGAACTCAACCTGACCGATTCGAAGATCGTCCGCGCGGTCCACGACGGCTATGTCGCGGCCGGAGCGGACTTTATCGAGACCAACACCTTCGGCGCCAACCGGCTGAAGCTCTCGAAATTCGGCCTGGCGGGCGAAGTCCCGCAGATCAATCACGCTGGAGTCCGCATCGCCAGGGAGGCCGCCAAAGACGCGGTTCTGGTCGCCGGCTCGATCGGACCGCTGGGCTGCGAGTTGACCGAGCACGGCCCGATCACGTTCCGAGCCGCCGGGGAGATGTTCGAAGAGCAGGGCAGGGCCCTGGTCGAGGGCGGCGCGGACCTGCTGATCCTCGAGACGTTCTCCAACCCGGAGGAACTGCTCATCGCGATCCGCTCGATCGCCGGCCTGGGCGACATCCCGATCATCGCCCAGATGACGGTCAACGAGAGCAACGAGACGATCTACGGGGAGCGGATCGATCAGGCGATCGCCAGGATCGCCAGGGAGGAGGCCGTGACGGCGGTCGGGTTGAACTGCTCCGTGGGACCTTCCGGCATGCTGGGCAGTCTCGAACTGGTCCGGCACGTCACCGACAAGCCCATCGCGGTGCAGCCGAACGCCGGCATGCCCCGCCAGATCGAAGGCCGGCAGCTCTACATGTGCACGCCGGAATACATGGCCGAATTCGCCAAGCGGTTCTTCGAGAAAGGCGCGCGGATCATCGGCGGCTGTTGTGGCACGACGCCCGACCACATCCGGGAGATCGTGCGGGCCGTCCGATCGATCAGCAGGGCGGCCGCTCGATCCGGGACCTCGATCTCGGTCCAGGCCCCGCAAGCGGCCAGGGCTGTGCCCAAGACGCCGCAGCCGCTGGCCGCCAGGTCGCGGTTCGGGGCCAGACTCGCGGCCGGGGAGACCGTTGCGTCCATCGAGATCACGCCGCCCCGAGGCGTGGACGTCAAGGCGATCGTCGAGAAGGCCCGGCAGTGCGCCGAGGCCGGAGTCGACGCGATCAATATTCCGGATGGTCCGCGGGCCAGCTCGCGCCTGTCGCCGCTGGTCACGGCGGTGAAGATCCAGGAAGGCGCCGGCATCGAGACGATTCTGCACTTTTGCTGCCGGGATCGGAACCTGATCGGCATGCAGTCGGACATCCTGGGCGCCTCGGCCATCGGCGTGCGGAACCTGCTGATCATCACGGGCGACCCGCCGAAGATGGGCGAATATCCCAGCGCCACCGGGGTCTTCGACATGGACTCGGTCGCACTGACCGGCGTGGCGCGGAGCCTCAACGGCGGCGTCGACATCGGCGGCAACGGGTTCGATCCGCCGACCTCGCTGGTCATCGGCGTCGGGGCCAATCCCGTCGCCGCGGACCTGCCGCGGGAGATCGACCGCTTCAAGCAGAAGGTCGCGGCCGGCGCCGAGTTCGCCATCACGCAGCCGGTCTTCGACGCCGATTGCCTGCTTCGCTTCCTGGAGGCGACGCAGGGATCGCGCATTCCCATCATCGCGGGGATCTGGCCGTTCACGAGCTTCAAGAACGCCGAGTTCATGGCCAACGAAGTCCCCGGCGTCGTCGTGCCCCCGAGGCTGCTGGACCGCATGAGCGA
>JAAYVJ010000580.1 GCA_012517265.1 Planctomycetota bacterium
CGGCTGATCACCGCGCTGCTCCTGCTCTTGTTGGCGACGGTGTTTGCGGTCCACTGCAAACTGGCCAACCCGCCGACGGACAGGGTCGCCGCCTTCGCGTGGGAGACGATCTCGCGGTATTTCCTTTCCTGCATGGTCCTGATCCTGTTCCTTCGGTCCCTCCGGCAGAACGAGCCCGCCAGACCCTGGCGCGCGGCCAACGGCGCCACGGATCGGGCCGTGACTCCTCTGCCTCCTGCGTTGGCGCTGTTCTACATGGGCTCGATGATGGCCTGCGGGCAAGTCCTGCTGCTGGACGACTTCTACATTCCCTTCCGGCTCATGGAATTGGCCGGGGTCCTGATGGTCCTTCTCTACGCGTGGAGTCCGACGTGGGAGTCTCGCACGGTCGCTGCTGCTGCGGCCGCGGCGTCCGACCGGCGTCCCCCCTTCTGGTGGTTCCCCGCGTTGTGCGCGGTCCTTGTGGTCGTGGCGGTCAACCTCGGCTGGGTGGGCGGTTCGCTTCTGTACAGCCGGGTCGAATCCCTCAATCTGTTGCCCACTTGGCTCTGGCGGGCCAACATGCCTCTGGACACGTCCGCGGCAGGCGTCTCCCAGGTGGGGTTCTCCTCGAGCGGAAAGCTGTCGAGCATCCAGACCATCATGGAGGACACCAACTCCGAGGTCGTGCTCCGAGTGACCAGCGCCGCCAGCCCCGGGTACTTGCGGGCGATGGCGTTCATCACCTACCGTCCGTCGGAGTGGAAGGAGGGGTCGAATCGAAGCCACGTGGCGCCGGACGAGAGACGCCTGTTCGGCCGTATGAGCCTCTTTCGCCTGAGCAATCGCCAGGCCAATCGGGAAATGACCGTGCGCCATGAGTCGACGGTGATCGATGCCTTGTTCACGCCGCTGGGCGCTTGTTCCATCGAAGCTCCCTTCGACGACCTGGACCGGGACGACGACGACGGCACGCTCAAGGCTCGCGACACGCGGGCGAACCTGACCTATCACATCGACTACTCGACCTCGCTGAACATGGACCCTCCGTCGCCGGACATGATCCGCCGGATGACCAACCTGCAGTATGTGGACGCCAGGTTTCGCCCGCTGGCCAACCGGATCTTCCGCAACTGCAGGACCACGGCCGAGAAGATCGAAGCGGTGACCGAGTACTTCCACACGAACTACACCTATTCCCTCGGGCTGTCGGTGCCGGCGGACCAGGACCCTGTCACCTACTTCCTCCTGCAGGCTTCCACCGGCTACTGCGAGTATTTCGCCACCGGTGCGGCTCTCCTGTTGCGTCTGGTGGACGTGCCGACCCGCTACGTCACCGGCTTCTTCGTGAGCGACCGGGACGAGGACGGCAAGTCCTGGGTCGCCCGCAACATGGACGCGCATGCCTGGGTCGAGGCGTGGGACGCGGAACGCAACACCTGGGTGATCGTCGAGGCCACGTCCCAGGACGCCCTGGCCAGCAACTCCCTGGACGATTCGTGGCTGGAGAATCAGAAGGGGCGCAGCGTGCTCCTGACCCGGTTCATCCAGGCGGTGTACGACTACGGCCTGCTGGGCATCGTCGGCTGGTTCTTCAAGGTCTACAGTCTGCGAACGGCGATCGCCATGTCGATCGCATTCTTCGGCGCGGCGGTGGGGCTGACGCTCTTGCGGCGTCGCAGGCGGTCCCGCCGCCGGGCGATTCTGCGCGGCGTCGTGACTGCGGAACTGCTGGCCTTGCACAAGATGTTGGCGGCCATGGACCGCAAGGCCAGGGCGATCGGCGTCCGGCGACAGCCGCAGGAGACGTTGCACGCCTTCGCCGAGCGGGTTCGTCTGGCGTCCGGGGACACCGACGGCCATGCTCTGGGCCGTCTGGCCGACTGGTATCTCGCCTATGCCGGCCTGCGATACTGCAACTCAATCAATCCACAACGCGTCGAGGAGCTTGGGGCTCAGGCCCAGAATCTGCGGAAGGCCCCCTAGCGTGGGCGTCTGCGCCGGCGCGTCGGTCCTGTGCTTGAGGGTCAGGAGGTAGTGAACGTGACAACCG
>JAAYVJ010000581.1 GCA_012517265.1 Planctomycetota bacterium
AAGTTCGTGGACCGATCTGGGAGATGATTGTATGAGATTGCATGGTCTTGGGCGGGCGGTTCTGGTTGCGGCGATGGTGGGGACGGCGGGCTGCGCCACGCAGTTCAGTCCGCAGTGGGGGCGCCGGGAGATCCAGCGGCAGACGGGGGCGGCGCCTGGGGATTCCTTCGAGTTCAAGCTGGAAGGGGCCACGATGGCGCTGGCCCAGGCCGTGGTTTCGCGAGCGGCCGGCGAGTCTATCGGGCTCTCGCGGATCCACCTGGCGATCTACGATCTGCCGGCCGGCGGGCACGTGGATTTGGACCGGATGCGGATCAAGGGGTGGGACAAAGTCGTTCGGGCGAGGGAGGGCGGCTTCGGCCTGCTGGTCCTCGTGCGGACCAAAGGGAGCACGCTGGCCGATCTCGTCGTTTTCGCCCAGGGCGAGAACCAACTGCTCTACGGTCGCCAGAAGGGCCGTCTCGACTCCTCGCTGCCGTCCGCGATTCAGAGAACCCTGCGGACCGCAGGTCTGCAAGGCCTCAAGGAGCAGTTCCTCTCTTCGACCCGGACGGACTGAGGGGGACGTCGCTGGTGCGTCGGTATTCGTGCAGGCACTCCAAATTCGCAATCAGCGTCCATTCGCAGTCATCACGACGCACGGAGATTCCGAAAAAGGCAGGAATTGAAAAGGGGACTGAATCTCCGAGCATTGTCGCTTCGCGCTTTGCGGCGTGAGAACGTCGCATCAGGCCGCTCATCGAGTTTTCACCGCCGAGGCGCCGTCTGCGTCCGGTGAGGCGCGACGGGCCCCGGCGGTCCACACCACACAGCATCGATATTGTATCATCCTCGCAGGGCCTCCGCAATGGCGACGTTGCGGGACCGCACATCGCCGGGTGCTCTCATCGGCATTTGGCAAATGCAGGATACCGCACGAAAAAGGGCCTGTGCTGCATTAGCACAGGCCCTGGTGTTGATGTTCACCGGATACAGAGGCTGTCTGCCATCCGGGTGGAGGCCACCTGCTCGTTAGTTTCCGCCGGCGGCACCGAGATACCAGTTGTTGATCCACTCGCTGATCACTTCGCCACGCGGCAGATTATCCTCGTTGGCGGCTTGGTAGAAGACGCCTATGCGACCGCCGGTGACAGAATTGCGCACGACAACCGGATCGGCCAGCGTGCCGTCGGCGTTTTGGGCGAGCACCAGTTCAACGGACCAATCGCCTGCAAGCGTGTCCAGATGGAACGGGCGGTCGGTGGCAAAGGCTTGCAGAGACGGCGTGAACTCCTGGCCTTGGGCCGTCACGGCAACGGCGGTATTGTCCCCGCCCGCAACGGTCACACCGGGAATATCCATGATTGTCTGCAGGCCTGCGGCGCCATTTGTTCCAGCATTATTGACAACGTAGAATATCCAGTCACCGGTGTTGATGACGGTATTGCCGGCATCCAGGAATTTCTCGACGATCGAGTCGTCAGCCTGTGTATTGCCGGGCGCGTAAATGGTGTCCGGCAACTGCCCGCAGAGAATCAAGAGGTTGGGCACGCCATTGCTTGTGTGGGCGCTCAACCACTCGGCCAGTCCATCCTTGTCGGTGGCGTTGAACACGACAACAGGCGCCTGTGCGCTGTCAACGATCTCCTCCATTTCCCGGTTGGCCGCGGTTTGCGACCACCAGTTCGCCTGGGCGGAAATCGCTATGCCGATGTTCGATGTGGGCGGTACGGAGACCGTGGAGGACAAGCGGATGTCGTCGATATACACGGTACCGGAACCGCCGCCTTGCACACCGATGGTCAAAGAGGTGACCTTGCTCAGGTTCGCGCTCGTGCCCGCCAAGACGATGTTCCATTTGTGCCAGCCGGCGATTCCGATGTCGGTGGCGGGACCATCGTAGGCGACCTTGGTGTTGTTGAGCTTGAGGTACAGGGTTCCGGTGTTGCCTGTCGCCCCGCGGAACCAGAGGGAAACGCTCTTGATGCCGTGAGCCGTCCAGTTCTGGGCCGAGTCGAACGTCCGGGTGGCCTCGGAGAAGGCAAACTTGCTGTTGTCGTACCGCAGCGGCACGGCCTGCGACCCGCCGCGGACGATCGTCCTTTCGGCGAACGGCGCCTGGTCGTAGCCGACCTGCGAGCCGCTGGCCTGATCGGTCAGACCGTCGATCCAGGTGTGCCAGATCGTGTTTTGCGCGTCGACATTATCCCCGTAGCTCTCGAAGTCGTCGACGACCACGTACGCTTCGGTCGTGAAGTGCCAGACGTTGCCCGGGTATTCGCTCCCATCGCCGATTTCATCGACCTTCCAGAAATACTGGGTGTCGAGGGCGAGGTTGTCCGGGGTATAACGGTGCTCGGTCACCGTCTGTGCGCCGGCGCCTGCGGCCACCGCGGCGCTGTCGGTGCCGATGGCGATCTTGTGCGAGGTCGCTTTTCGCCCGGGCCGCCAGGACAGGTCGGTCGCGACGCTGACGTCCGTGGCGCCCACCGCCGGCTGAGGCCGGAAGGCCTGCACCGGGACGTAGAAGAACCGCACCTCGCTCAGGCTGGTCTGCGGCGCGACGCCGCCCCAGTTGCTGTTGATCGTCAGCTTGACGAACCTTGCTGTGACGCTGCCGAAGTTGACGACCGTATTGGCGGTATAGGTGGCGGCTCCGGTCCCCTGGGCAAATTCCGGCACGCCCTCCAGGGTCGTCCACGTTGCGCCGTCGACGGAATATTCGACGGTGACGTCCTTGGCGCCGAAGCCCACGAACGCCTCGACGATCTGGTTGGCGTTCCAGACCCACATCTTGTCGAGCGTGTAGGTCTTATCGAACTCGTACTGGATCCAGTGGGGTCCCGCCGGGCCGCTCATCCACATGTCCGCCAGCAGAAGCGAATGCTCATCGGCGGCGTTGAGGCCCGAGCCGTTGATGGTGTTTTGCGGCACGTAACTCTGCTGGAAACTGGAGGCCGTCGCCGCGATCGGGGTCACCGGATAGGACAACGGCTCGACCGTGAAGCTCCAGATCTCGCCTTTGAAGATCGTGTTGTCGGGGGCTCCGTTGACCTCGTCGACGCGCCAGAAGTAGGTCTGGCCGAACTGCAGGTCCGCAGGTTTGAATTCGATCGCCGTCTGACCCTCGCTGACCAGGACGCCCTTCGGGTCGGCCCGGCTGGCATCGTTGACGTCCGCGAAGCTGACGCCGAAGTACACATCGTGGGCCACGGCCAGAGCGCTCGGCTTCCAGCTTGCGACCACGTCGAAGGGCACGTCGGTGGCTTCGTCCGCGGGCGACGGGTTCGAGCTTCCTGTCGGACTGGCAGCGATTTTCAGATACCAGTTGTTGATCCACTCACTGATCACTTCGCCACGGATATCCGTGAATTGATCGGCCACCTGGAAGAAGGCGCCGACGCGGCCGCCCGTAACCGAATTGCGCAGAATTCCGGGCATGACCTGGCTACCATCGCTATTCTGAGCAAGAACCAGTTCGACATGCCAGTCCGTACCGACGAATTGGGCAGGAAACCAGGGGCGATTGCAGGGCGCTGCCGGCAGAGACGGAGTATACAACCGGCCGTCAGCGGTGGGAGTGAAGATGGTGGCCAGAGAGTCATCCCCCCACATCGCGGCGGCGGGAACGTCCATCATGTTCTGCAATCCGCCGGCATCGTTGTTGGCCGTGGTTCCTACGTAGAAGATGTAGTCGCCGGTGTTGATGATGGTGTTCCCGTCGTCCAGGAACAGCTCGGCCAACGATCCGTTGGGCTGCGCGTTGCCCGATCGATAGATCGTCTCCGGGAAGTTGCCGCACAGAATCAGAAGGTCCGGGACGCCGTCCCCGGTGTGGGCGATGACCCAACTGGCGAGGGCATCCAGCGCCGTCACGGGGAACAGTTCAACGGATGCGCCCTTTACGTTGTTCACGATGTCCTGCATTTCCTGGTCCGCCGCTGCCTGTCCCCACCAGCCGGCCTTCGTCGAGATCGCGATGTCGACCGCCATCGCGGACGTGCTGAATGCCAGGGTGATGCCCAGAAATAACACGATCTTCTTCATCTTCGTTTCCTCCTGCACGTTCGAACGGAAGAGAGGGGACGCCGGCCCGGCCACACGCCGGAGGCGTCAATCCCTCGTTGCGGAGGGCTCGTTCGAGAGCCCATCCCTTCGCTTTGTGCCACGCTTTTGCCCCCCCTCGGCCGGCGCGGCCTGGCGCCGCGGACGCAGATCGTCCTCAGGCCGGTTCGTGTCGATGGACTTGCCGCGCACCTCCTTTCCGACGGGACAGACTGCTCGCCTGCTCAAACAAGGGAATTGCCGGGCGTCGTGAAATGCGCCATTGTCCCATCGCCATCCTCTGTCCTGACGGTCTCATGCCAGGTTCCTGAATGGACCTGTAGCATCGTTCGCAGCCGCCGATGCACGCCCGCTCCGTTGCGACAATGGGGGGCCGGCAGCCCACGCACACAGCACTTGCTATTGTAGCAAAGGACATCCAGCCACACAACGTCGTTATTTCAGACGCAGAAGAAAATACGCCAGAATGCGAATGGATCGCGGCGAAGGCTCGCTGCCGACCGCTCTACTGCCCTTAGCCCTGGAGGTACGCCTCGACGATCCGGCCGACGGAGCCGAAGGCGAACCGAGCCAGGTCGATCTCCGCCGGCTCCAGGAGCAGGACCCGCTCGGCCTCGCCGTCCATGGGCCGGGCTTTTTCGACCCCGGTCGCCTCGCAGGCGAAGCCGAAATCCAGCGTCCGGTACGCGATGCCGCCGTAGTGGTAGACGTTCGGCCAGGAGCCGAGGTACCGCATCGCGGCGACCTCCAGGCCCACCTCCTCGCGGATCTCGCGGGCCAGGGCCTCCTCAGCGGTCTCGCCGGGATCGACGAACCCGCCGGGCAGGTCCCAGAGCCCCTTGCCGGGTTCCTTGCCGCGAACGAGCACGACCATCCGGCCCCGCGGGTCCACGATGACCCCACCCACCGCTGCGGCCGGGTTCATGTACAACTCGAACCCGCAGGCCTCGCACCGAAGCAGCTTGGTCCCGATGAAGCGCATCGCCGCCGCGGCGCACTTGGGACAATACCGAAACACGCCTCCCGGCCCTGTATCGAATGGTATCAGCGACATCAAAGCAAACTCCAGTCCAAGTGTCCCAATGTGGTCCGCCATGCACAGTCATTGGAAGATGACCGCATCGGCGGCGACATTCAGTCATTGTAGCTGGCCTCGGAGCTGTCGTGCAAGAAGGGTGGACCAGACGCTTTCCAACACCGGCACTTCTCATTTCTGGAGTTCGCATCGGATCACGTCGAGAGTGGTGTGTATCTCGCCCAGGGGGTCATGGGAACGCAACTTCTGGAAATGCTCCTCGACGGCGCGCAAAAGCAGCCCCTTGTTGACGTCGTATTCCACGCGGACGTGCCATGTAATGAACATGTCTTGGCTGTTGAAGGTGAGGTTTGACGTCAGAATGGCGACGCCGTCGTCCAGGCTGATGCAGGTCAGCTTGTCGGTTCGGTCCGTCGATCCGAAGGAACCTCTCGGATTGAGTTGTTTGCGGAAGGGGATGGGCACTTCGTCGCCGATCCTGAGTCCTTGGCCTACGTGAAAGACGAATGGGGCCTTGGCCAGAAACCATGAGCCCGGCATGATCGCGGCCAGATCCAGTTGCTTGTTGGGATATTTCAGGCATATTTGGCGGTCGACTTCCGTCCAGTCGGCGCCGCTGCCCGTCTGATCTCCGATGCTCCATCGGATGGTCTTGCCGTCGGTCAGGTCGAGGTTTGTGGGCGGGATGCTCCCGGCGTCGGCCGGGGCATGGGAGAAGACCTCGCGGACGTCAGGCTGCATCTGCAACATCTTGGAGCCATCCTGTGCCCGCAACTTCATCGTTCGTGGATCGGCACAGATCCGCTTGCCGTCGGTGAGGGTGAACTGGATCTCGCCGTGCATGGTGCTTGCGTCGAACACCTCGCCGAATATGCGATAGACACGGCATGTGACGGTATGGCTCAGGGTGTACTGCTCCGCACGTGCCAGACACGGCGGAAGGATCAAGAGACACAAGGCCAGTCGCTTCATAGGCTCGCTCCTGTAAAGGCCAAATCTTGCTCATCACTTCACGTTGTCACAAGTCTATATCTTGAGCGTTCCGCGGTCAACCGAAATCCAACCTGAGTCCAGCCCTTCAGAGCCACGAGCGTTCATCGCTTTGTGGGATACCAGCGGAGATTTGCGAGAATCGCCCGACCTCTGTGTTGACTACTCCGCGAACCTCTGTTTGATGGCCTGCATCGCCTGTCTGGCGGCCTCTCGGATTGGAAACATCCGCCTCGCTGTCTTCCAGGCCGGATCGGATTCCTCCCTGATCGGAGCCATTCGCGAACCCGTGTTGTTGACGTACTGACCGTTGATCATCTCGAAGATCGGGCCCCAGAAGTTGATGACCTCCAGGGAGTCGTCGCGGGAAAGTTGTTCCAGGAACGGCAGATCGTCCCTCGTGCCGATTTCTCCCAGAGCCCGGGTCGCCCGCCAGCGCACGTTGGTCATGGCCACCATGTTGGGGTCACGCAGCATGGTGCACAATTCCCTTTTCACTGAGGGATCGCCGCGG
>JAAYVJ010000582.1 GCA_012517265.1 Planctomycetota bacterium
ACAATCGCACGGTGACCATCGTCTGTCATGGCCACAGCGTGCCCGCCGGCTACTTTCGCACGCCCGTGGTGGACACCTTCAACGCGTATCCGCACTTACTCCACCGCGGGCTCAAGGAGCGGTTCCCCTACGCCGTGGTGAACGTCGTCGTCACCGCCGTCGGCGGGGAGAATTCCGAGTCGGGAGCGCAACGTTTCGAGCGAGACGTTCTGGCGTTGCGGCCGGACGTGGTCACGATCGACTACGCGCTCAACGACCGCGGCATCGGCCTGGCTCGCGCCGAGACGGCGTGGAAGGCCATGATTGCCGGGGCGAAGGCCGCCGGCACAAAAGTGATTCTCCTGACGCCCACGCCGGACCAGGGAGCGTCGCTCGACGACCCGGCCGATCGCCTGAATCAGCACGCCGAGCAGATCCGCCGCCTGGCGCGCGAAAACGGCGTGGCACTTGTGGACAGCCTCGCGCAATTCCAAGCCCGCGTCCATGCCGGCGAACCGCTGGAGTCCCTCATGTCGCAGAGCAACCACCCCAATCGCAAGGGGCATGAGTTGGTCGCCGCGGAACTGCTCAAGTGGTTTCACTGAAGAGCAACGCTGCCCTCGGGGCTGTCGTTCTGCAGCACGTATCCGGCGGGCAGATCCACGTGGCAGAGCGTGCGGCCCTTGTCCTTCCACCAGCGGACCACGACCGGTCCATCCGGCGTCAGCAGCCTGCCCTGGCACCAGTCCAGGCCCACGTCGGCGACTTGCAGGCGGACGGTCCTGGCCTGTGCGTCGATCTTGCGCACGCCCAGGAGGTCGCGATAGAAACTGTGCGCGACGTGGGAGGCGAAGCCGTGGTTGCAGCTCGCCTCGGCGCCGACGTTCTCCCAGAGGGTGCCCGTCCGGTCGGCCATGTAGAGGTAGTAGTCGGACAATTCCTTCTTGATCTGGGCCGGATGGCCGTAGCGGCTCAGAAGCTCGAACCGCAGGTAGTTGCCGACGAAAGCGTTGGCCGGATGGACTTCGGGGAACGCCTTGGTGGTCTTTCGCTGGGGTCCGAACTCGTGGACCAGCCGATCCCACAGCTTGGCGTGGGTCTGCGGCGTCGCGACGTCGAAGAAGAATGCGAAATATTGGCACACCTCCGTGCGGTTGCGGGTGACCTCCAGACGCCCATCCTTGCGGACCGCGTTGTCCACGAAGAACTCGCCGTCGAAGGACTGCCTGCGGATGGTCTCGCGGATCTGCTCGGCCTCGTGCACCAAGGCGGGCTGGTCGTACATCCGACCGGCGGCCGCCAGGGCCGCGGCATACAGCATATTGCTGGGGTAGCTGACGTCCTGGACGAAGCTGTTGGCCTGGGACCACTCGACGAAGACCCAGCTCGGCAGCTTCTCCAGCAGTCCGTCCTGGTTCGTGAACTTCTGGAGGTACTCGTGGAGGGCCATAAGCCGGGGCTGGAGCGCCATGACCATCTCGCTGTCGCCGCTGCGGGCCTTGTACTCCTCCAGCTCGACGACGAACCAGATCGCCCAGTTGGGGATGAAGACGCCGTCGTAGTGGTCGGCGGGGTAGCACATGGGCAGCATGCCCTCGGGCAGATGCGCGAAGCTCGGCGGCAGCAGGTAGTTCTCGAAGAAGTTCTTCTCGATGGTCGTGTTGCCGCACAGGTCGAACGCGACGCGGGAGGTGAAGAAGCTGTCGCAAAGCCAGCCGGCCCGCTCGCGGGAGGGGCAATCCATGAAGATGTCCAGCGCGTTCTGGCGGAACGTCTGCCTGGCTGCCTCGAAGATGCGATTGAGGGCCGGGTCGCTGCATGAGAACTGCGCCTCGTCGGCTTCGCCGTTGGCGTACTCGCGGAGGTAGAGGTTCCTCACCTTGCACTCGCCGGCCAGGACGTTGAGCTTGAGGTATCGCAGGGTGTAGGGCTCGAAAGATTCCAGGCGATACGTCCCCGGCTGGAGTTCGTAGCAGACCGCGTTGACGCAGCCGAGCCGCTTGGAATCCACGTCGCCTTTGGTCAGGACCTCGTCGAACGTGACATACAGGGTCGTCGGCCTGGCGCACGCGACCTCGGCGCCGAGGAAACCGGTCAGGTTGGTCCCCAGATCTGCAATGGCGAAGGTGTTCTCGGCCAGGGCGAGGGCCTCGCGAGGCTGGTAGAGCTTTTCAGAACCGGCCGCGGGCGTCGAGCCGATCTTCTGCAATTCCGTAGACGGGATGACTTCCAGTTCGCTCTCGGGATAGCCTTTCAGTTGCTCTCCGATGTTGACCAGCGAGCGGTCCTTCCAAAGGTGCGCCACGGGGACATCGCGTTGGAGCGTGCCCTGGGAGACGATCCATGCGGGCTGCCGCATCTCGAACCGGGGATATGCGACGCGGCGAACCAGGAGGTTCTTGACGCTCTGCACCGAACAGGACGCGGCCTGACCTTCTGCGATCGGGCGGTTCCACCACTGGTCGTCGCCCTCCGCCAGGCGGTAGTACTCGATGAACGGGCGCTGGAAGCTGTACCGCTGGACTTTCTGCACACGCTGCCTGAGAACCGTTGCCTCAAAAGCCGCGCCCTGACCGGCGGTGGAGGCCAGGACCGCTCCGTCGCAGACGACCTCGGCCTGGAGAAAGGCGGGCTGATCGAGGAGATAGAAGCTGTTGACGTTGTAGCCGGCCACCTCGACCGCCAGCGTGTTGCGTCCTTGTCGGCAGTTCAGAGGCCATTCATCGACGCGCCAATAGCCGTGCGGCCCGCGGGCCGGGCCGTGGCCGACGAATTGGTCGTTGAGGCGCACGCGATAGAGCGACGAGGCGGTGATACGGAGAATCGGACGGCCTTGTCTGGGCTGGTCGAAGATCGCCTTGAACCCGACGAACAGGTTCTTCTCCGTCTGGCGGTCCGTGACCCAAACCGGTCTGGCGGAAGTGAACGAGGATGCGCCCTCCTCGGCGCGTGCAATCGACATCAGCCCGGGAATCGCGATCATCGCCATCGCGCAAGCGGTTAGAACGCCGGAACGTATCATCATGGTTCTCCCCTTGAATACTGCCATGCCTTCGAGCCTGCGGCCGTCTCCGAACAGTCGCGTCACTGGTCTCGCATTATATCAAGGGCCGCACGCGATTGCACCAGAGGATCCTGTGGTTCAATTCCGATCCCGGCCTCCGCTGTCTTATCGCGCGTCGAGCACCTTCGGCGGCGAGACCGGCTTGGCCTTGACGCCCGGCCAGGTCTGGTAGTTCTGGAACTCCTGCTCGTGCCTCTCGAAGGCCTCACGGTTCGCATCGGAAATTCGGTTGAGGTCCTCCTGGCTGTTGGCGGTCGTGTCGGCCGGACGTATGACCTCGGCTCGCACGAAGATGTAGAGCATGCTCTGGATGTCCTTGGTGCTGATGCTGCGGAAGGCGACGCCGATCAGCGGCAGATCGCCCAGGATGGGGATCTTGCTGCCGCCCTTGTTCTGGTTGAGCTTGAGCATGCCGCCCAGGATGATCGTGCTGCCGTCGGGTACCGTGACGACGGTGCCGACGTTGCTGCTGGTCTGGTTCGGCGGCTTCTCCTCGGAGACGCTCGTGAAGTCCGAGCGGGTCAACTGGACGTCCAGACGCAGGAGGTCGCCGTCGCTGATGTGCGGCGTGATCTCCAGCGTGATCCCGGCCTCATAGGGCTCGTACGTGACCGCGGTCTCGATCAACTGGTTCTGCGTGCCGGCGGCGCCGGCTGTGACCGGGACCGAGGACTTGCGGACGACATAGGTGGTGTCCGCGGTCTTGATGTTGCCCTTCTCGTTGTCGTTGACGAGCACCTTGGGCTTGGCCAGCACGCGGCCGTAGTTCTTCGTCTGGACCGCGGTCAGGAGGGCCTGGATGTGCTCGTCGGCGTAGAAGCCGACGCCCTTGCCCGACTTGACCTGAAACTCGGCGAACTGGCTTCTGCCCGACGAACCGAGTCGGTCCGTGACGCTGGCGTTCTCGTCGGCCATGAACGGAGGGACCTGGCCACTGGTCGTCGTCAGGTCGGGCAGGCCCGCCACCATCTCCAGGTCGTAGCTGAATTCGTCGTTCTTGCGGATCTCCACGAGCGTGGCGTCGATCAACACCTGCGGCCTTCGCTTGTCCAGGGTCCGGATCAGCTTCCTGACCCACTCCTGATTCTTGCGACTGGCGTAGACGATCAGCGAAAAAGTGTTCTGGTCGGGCACGATGACGATCTCCTCCTCGGCCTTGCGGACCGTCGTCTCGATCTTGGCCTCCTTGTCTTCCACGCTCTGTCGGAGGAGCTGGCGAAGGACCTCCGCCATGTGCTCGGGATCCTGGTTCTCCAGGAAGTAGATCTCGTAGGGGATCGCTTCCTGGCGGGCGACCGTATCGACGTACTCGATGACGTGGGCGATCCGCACGTGTTGGATCTGCGTGGCGTGGATCAACAGCGAATTGCTCGCGGCCAGCACGGAGACCTGGGCTTTTTGACGATCCGCCGGGTCGTCCTTGCCGCCGGTCGGGAGGGAGACGACCGCACCGGTTCCAGGGTCCGTCCCGGGGGCAGGCGCGCGGGGGGGCGCCTCTTCTTCGTCGACCAGATCGAACCTCGCCAGGTGCTTTCGCACTTCTTCGGCATCCACGTTCTTGATCTGGTAGGATTTGAACGTCCGCAAATCCTGCTGGATCACGTCCAGGGCATCGATGATTTCCTCGACGACCGCCAGTTGCTCGGGATGGCCGACCATGAGAATGCGATTGGTCCGTGGGTCGGCCTCGAGGTAAACACAGCGAGGCTCTGTCGAATTCGACGGCAGATCGCTGTCCGCGGCCCGCAGAGGTCCGGCCGACGGCGCCGAGAGGGACGTGCGGACCTGCAGCCCGGGCGAGGACGATCGGAGGCTCCTCGCGCCGGCCTCCAAAGGCGAAGCCTGCAACTCCACGACCAGCGTTTCAACCTTCTTGCACAGCGTCTCCGCGCTGGTGTGCTTGAGTTCACGGAAGCGGAACTCCTTGAGCCGGCCGGGCCGGTCGACCATCCCGATCAGCCGCTCAATTCGCTCCATACGATGGGCGTAGCAGGTGACGATCAGCGAGCGGGTTTCCTCGACGATCGACGATGCGGCGCTGATCTTCATGTTGTCCAGCAGAGCCATCGCGCTGGCGGGACTGACGGACTGGAGATTGAAGACTCGGGTGACGACCATATCGCCTGTGTCGAGGCCGTCGCCGTTGGGGTCCACCAGCGTTGGATCGGCCTCCAGCGCGTCGGCCATCGGGACGATCGTCACGAGGTTGTCCTTGTGGCGGGTCATCGCGAAGCCCTTGAATCGGAGCACCGATTCGAGCAAGGGATAGAGGTCCTTGACGCGGATCTCGCCCTGAAGTTTGCCGTGGAGTTTCCAGGAGATCATCTGACCTCGGAGCTTCTCCGGGTCGTACATGTAGTCGATATGCAGGTACTCGGCGGCCAGGTCGAGCAACTGGCTCATCTCCACCTGGTCCGGCAGATCAAGCTGCAGGACGTCCTCGCCGTTCGGCAAAGGGGGAAGGTCGTACAACCGCTTTGCCGCAGCTTGCGAAGGGGACCTTTCCTCCGGGTTGACGTCGGCGGGGCGAGTCGCCGAGGTGGATGCGTTGGGCTCTGCCGGCGCCGTCGCCGTCACGGCCTCCTGCCGTTGGGATGTTCCGGTTGGCGATTCTGCCTGCGAGGGTTCCGCGGAAGCGACGGATGCCGTCGGCTCTGGTGCAGTGGGGGGCGGCTCATTGTTGTCCGCGAGCGTGCAAACGCTCTTGTAGGATGCGGGAGATCCTGTCTGTGGAGAAGCCCCCCCAGACGATGCCAAGAAGGCCAGGAGCTCCTTGCGAATGCGAGTCGGGATGATCGCGACGACGCAGGTGCCGTGAACGTCGATGATCGCGCGGGTTCGCTCGCCCCCCTGCGGCGGATTGGCGAAGGTTCCGATGGAGATCCCGCCGAGCGCCTCGGCGGTCCGGGCGTTTGAAGGCAGGGCCCCTGCGTCCCAGGCATAGGCCAGCGTCTCGATGCAGAACTCCTCGCGGGTGTCCACGAGGTCCATGAGCACCGCGGCTCGGTACACGTCGCTGGGCGTGCCCCGAACGATCAGTGCGTTGCCTTTCGGCGAGACCGAGGCGTCGCCCAGCTTCAGCCGGGTCAGGAAGACCTGGCCGTATTGCGGTAGGATCTCCTTGAGAACGATGACCTGCCGCCTACTACCGCCGAGACGGCCGTCCATCGCAGTCGTGTCATAGGCACAGCCGCAGAGCATGCCGACCGCAATCAAGAGGAAAGTGGATTCCATCGAACGTTTCAGAGGCAATGGATGCACGTGTTTCATAGAGGCGTCTCCGTCGGGTTTCTCGGAAGGCATCGTCAATTGCCGGCGATGTCGAGATCGTTGGGACCGGCGGGCGTGGGCAGGGGATGCATTGCGGCGGTGAGTCGCTCGGGACCTTCCACCCAATTACGCACGGCGCTCGGCGGATCGATGGGATGGTCGATGGCCACTTGGTGCGACTGATTTCCCTGGCGATAGACGATTTCGCCTCGTCGGATCTCGTGGATCACAAACGAGGCGAACCGCGAGCCTTCCCGGACCCATCGCTGGTCCTGCGGTTCGGCGCCCACGCACGAAACCAACGCCATGGATCTCTCAGGCTGATCCGGATAGCAGCTTGTCGCATGCAGCCTGAGGGTGGTCGTCGCGGCAAGCGAGGGGGGCTCAGGAACAGCGATCGGCTCAGTCGCCGGACTTGGCGGGGATAGCGGCCTCGCAGGCGGATTCAGACGAGCGGCGAAGACCTCTGCCTGCGCAACAAGAAGCGGGGATGCGTGAGGCGGCGCGGCAGTGCAGCCGTCTTGAGCGAGTCTGTCGGCAACGTCGGGTATGTCGTGCATCCAGGCGGCCTCAGACGCGTCGTTCCTCCAGCGAATTCCCGCCGCGGCCAGCGCCATCCCCGCCAGAGCCAAAGCCAGCACGCTCAACGTCCGCAGTGCGAGTATCATAGACTCTGATCGCTCCTTTCGCGCAAAGACACTGCCCCGTCACGGTTCGGCGAACTGGACGAACGCGTGCGTCGTCATCTGCGCAAATCAAGACCGCCTACAGGATCAGCATCTCGTAGCGAGCATCCACGATGCCCCCGGTCTTTCCGCTGTGTACAATAGGCCCCCAAGAACACGGGGGGCATCATAACGAATTCTCGCGATCGACTGCAAGTCCTTTTTTTCCTGGACTGCGGAATCGGCGAGGAGTTCCTTCGCGGCGGACGCAATTCGGCATCGTCGGTCCGGCTCGCCTTCTGGTCGTTGCAGCGGTCGTTTCGGGTTGATTCTTGACGGGGTTCCGGGCGGGCCATAGAATGCTCACCCTGATTCGACTGGAAACCACACGATTCGCCATCACGGCAACGAGAAGGATTACGAAACCATGATCAGAATCAATGAGAACTTTTTGAAACTCCGGGCCGGATACCTGTTTCCTGAGATCGGCCGGCGCGTTCGCGCATTCAAGCAGGAACATCCTCAGGCCAAGGTCATCAGCATGGGCATCGGCGACGTGACGCAGCCCCTGGCTCCGGCGGTGATCGAGGCCATGCACAAGGCGGTCGACGAGATGGGCCGCCGCGAGACGTTCCGCGGCTATGAAGACAGCGGCGTTGGCTATGAGTTTCTTCGCAAGGCGATCGTGGAGAATGATTTCGGCCTTCGCGGCGTGAGCATCGACTTGGACGAGGTCTTCGTCAGCGACGGAGCCAAGCCCGACACCGGCAACATGCAGGAGATCTTCGGCGTCGACAACGTGGTGGCGGTCGCCGACCCGGTCTACCCGGTCTACGTCGACACCAACGTGATGGCGGGGCGGACCGGTCCGGCCGGCGAGGAGGGGCAGTACGCCGGGATCGTCTACATGCCTGCCACGGCGGAAAACGGCTTCGTCCCCGAGCCGCCGGACAAGGCGGTGGACATGGTCTACCTGTGCTTCCCCAACAACCCGACCGGTTCGGTGGCGACCAAGGCGCAACTGGCCAAATGGGTGGAATACGCCCGCAAGAACAAGGCGGTGATTTTCTTCGACGCCGCCTATGAGGCTTACATCAGCGACCCGGCGATCCCGCACTCGATCTACGAGATCGAGGGTGCCAAAGAGGTTGCGATCGAGTTTCGCAGTTGCTCGAAGACCGCCGGCTTCACGGGCGTCCGCTGCGCCTACAGCATCGTGCCCAAGCAGCTCAAGGCCTACACCAAGGACGGCAAGGCGGTCGACGTCAATCCGATCTGGAAACGCCGGCACTGCACGAAGTTCAACGGCGTCTCGTATATCACGCAGGTCGGGGCCGCCGCGATCTATTCGCCGCAGGGCAAGAAGCAGATTCAACAGACCATCGACGGATACATGGCCAACGCGGCCATGATTCGCGAGGGGCTCACCAAGCTCGGCTACACGGTCTACGGCGGCGTCAACGCCCCGTACATTTGGGTCCGAATGCCCAAAGGCGTGGGCTCGTGGCAGTTCTTCGACCGCTTGCTGAACGAAGCCCACGTCGTGTGCACGCCGGGGGCGGGCTTCGGCCCGGCGGGGGAAGGCTACGTGCGGCTGACGGCCTTCGGATTGCCGGAGAGCGTCAAGGAGGCGTTGGGGCGCCTGGCCCGGCTGTGAGCCCGGCGGTCGTCGGCGCATGGGGATGGAGCCCTGGGATTGGGAGGTGCTCGCATGACTGAGCGAGCCACGGCGTATATTGGCTTGGGCAGCAACCTGGGGGATCGGGAGCGATCGATTCGCGAGGCGCTGCGCATCCTCGGCGGCAACGGCGTCGTCGAAGTGACCCGCGTCAGCGATCTGAAGGAGACGCTGCCTCTGGGGGCCGCAGACCATCCGAAATACCTCAACGGCGTGGCGGAGATTCGCACGACGTTGCAGCCGGGTGAATTGCTCGCCCGGCTCAAGGCCGCGGAGACCGCTCTCGGCCGGCTGCCTCAGACGTCGTGGCAGCCTCGGCCGGTCGATCTGGACCTGCTTCTGTTCGACGATCGGGTGTGCGACGGGCCGGACCTGACGGTGCCGCATCCCGACATCCACCTGCGGTCGTTCGTCCTCGACGGACTGTGCCAGCTCAATCCTCAGCTCGTTCACCCGGTTCTCAAGGAGACGGTGGGGGAGTTGTCGCGACGACTGGCCGGCGGCGATTTCCTTCTCGATCCGCAGTCGTCTCGTCTGGTCAGCGTGTCGGGGGTTATCGGAGTGGGCAAGACCACTTTGGCCAGGCGCCTAAGCCAATCGCTTCCGGCGAGCGTCCTGTTCGAGCCGTACGACACGAATCCGTTTCTCTCGCAGGTCTACGCCGGCAAGACGGAACTTGCCCTCGACTCGCAGCTCTATTTCCTCGTCCATCGCGCCGAGCAGTTGAGTCCGGAGAACCTGCCGTCGGATCGCGCGTTCGTGACGGACTACGTCTTCGACAAAGAGCTGATCTACGCCAGGCGGCTCCTCGACGGCGAGCAGTTGCGGCTCTACGAGAGCATCTATCCGTCGTTCGCCGCAAGGGTGGCGACGCCGTCGGTGGTGATCTACCTGGAGGATTCGCCCGCGAATTGCCTGGAGCGGATACACCGCCGCAATCGGCCGTATGAACAGCGGATGAAGCTCGAATTCCTCGAGTCACTCGACGCGGACTACAAACAGCTCTTCGCGAATTGGAGGGCCTGTCCGCTGATTCGAATCCCGGCCTCCCGGCTGACCGGCTACTCCGAGGAAGTCGTCGATCACGTGGTTCGCCAGGTCCGGGCCTACCTCCCGGCGGAGAAAAAACCAACTGCCTGTGCGTAGAGTGCAGGCCGGAGGAAGAGACATGATCCCAATCGCAAAAACCATCGCCCGGATTCGCGAATACGTCGCCCAGGCCCGCGCCGCCGGCAAGACCGTCGGATTTGTCCCGACGATGGGCGCTCTGCACGCCGGACATGCGTCGCTGATCGAAGCGGCCGCCCGACGCTGCGACTACGTGGTGGTGAGCATCTTCGTCAATCCGACCCAGTTTGGGCCGGGTGAGGATCTTGAGAAGTACCCCCGCCCGTTTGAGAAGGACGTTCAGGTTTGTGAGCGGTGCGGCGCTCATGCGATCTTCGCCCCCAGCGCCGAGGAGATGTACCCTCGGAAGAACTCGACCTGGGTAACCGTCGAGAAGCTGACGGAGCCCTTGTGCGGACGATTCCGGCCGGGGCATTTCCGCGGCGTGACGACCGTCTGCACGAAGCTGTTCAACATCGTCGGCGCCGACGTCGCCTTTTTCGGCCAGAAGGACGCGCAGCAGGCGACGGTCATTCGCCGGATGGTGGCGGATCTGAACATGCCCCTGGAGATCGTTGTGTGTCCGACCGTGCGCGAACCGGATGGACTGGCGATGAGTAGTAGGAACCAGTACCTCAGTCCGCAAGAGAGGAGCCAGGCGCCAGTGATCTACCGGGCTTTGCAGCGATGCGGCGAGATGATCAAGGCCGGCGAGCAAAACGCGGCGAAGATCACCGAAGGGATGAGCGAGGTCCTGCGGCAGGTTCCCGCCCTGCAGGTCGAGTACGTGAGCATCGTGGACGCCGAGAGCCTGGAGCCCTGCGACCGGGTCCGCGGCCAAGTGCTGGTCGCAGTCGCGGCCCGGCTGGGTTCGACCCGGCTGATCGACAACATCAGGGTGGACACGACCGTCAAGTAGGGTATAATGGCGTCAAAACAATGTGCCAGGGGCAACTACGCAGCGTAAATTATGTTAATTAAAGTACTTAAGAGCAAACTGCACCGGGGTCGGGTCACGGAGGCCAAACTGCATTACCCCGGCAGCATCGAGATCGATGAAAACCTCATGTGGGCGGCGGGGATTGTGCCCTACGAGGCGGTGACGGTAGCCGATGTGAACAACGGCAACCGGCTGGAGACCTACGCCGTGCCGGGCGAGCCGGGCTCGGGCCGGATCGTGGTTCTCGGCGCCGCGGCCCAATTGATCAAGGCCAAGGACGTGATCATCATTTTCAGCTTCGCCCTGTGCACGCCCGACGAGGCCGAGGGGCTGGTGCCCAAGGTTGTGGTCCTGGACGAAAACAACCGGATTGTGAAGCCGCAGTGAGTCGATGCATCCCGAGCTGTTCGAGATCCCCATTCTCCATGTGACGGTCAAGAGTTACGGGTTCATGATGGTCGTCGGGTTCTTGGCGGCCGTCACAGTGATCCGCTACCTCAGCCGCCATTTCACGAAGGATCCCCAGCACATCACCAACGCGGCTCTCTATGCGTTGATCGCCGGGGTGATCGGGGCCCGCGCCTTCTTCGTCATTCATTATTACGATCAGTTCCGAGGCAATTGGGGCGGGCTGTTCGCCATCTGGAACGGCGGCCTGGAACTGCTCGGCGGGGTCGTCGCCGCGATCGCCGTGATTCTCGCATACATCCGGTATCACAAGCTGCCGATGCGCCACTACCTTGACGTGCTGGCGATCGGGTTGACCGCCGCGTTGATGTTCGGCCGGATTGGGTGCTTCCTCAACGGCTGTTGCTACGGCAAGCCGGCCAACCTGCCCTGGGCCGTACGGTTCCCCTACGGCTCGTTCGCCTACGACAGCCAGGTCAAGCCGGACATCAAGCGAGGTCGTCTGACCCCGCACCTGCACTTGCCGGACGCGTTCTTCGGCTACACCGATGAACGCGGAGACTACGTCCCGGGGCTCAAGCCCTTCAAGTACCTCACTCCCTCGCAGCAGGAGGAGGTTCTGCACGGGGCGTATCGTTGCATGCCGGTCCATCCGACGCAACTGTATGCCTCGATTGGAGCGGCCATCTTGGGGCTGATCCTGTACGGCGTCTGGCGTCGGTCGCAGAAGGCGGAGATCGCCGGTCGGCATCGCTTCCTCACTCAGCCGGGCGCGACGTTCAGCGTCATGTTCCTCTTGTATGGGATCATGCGGTTCTCGCTGGAGATGGTCCGCGACGACAATCCGTTCGAGATCGCCGGTTTGACGGTGTCCCAGATCTTGGGCTTGGGTCTCTCGGTTCTCGGGGTCGTCCTGGTGCTGGTGTTCTGGCGCATCAAGCCGGAGAAACTCCCGCCCGCCGCGTAGGCGACGCCGTCGCCTCGCCATTGGCCCCCGCAAGGGCACCCTCTTTGTGTCACCCCTTTCAGTGGTCGCCCTCTGGATTGCCTGCCGAGGATTTGTTACACTGGACGCCGGAATGTGTGTGGTGGGCCGTCTCAGGCCCGTCTGTAGCTGGTTGGACCGAGTGTGTGGTGAGGCCACTACATGCGCAGGCGAATCGTCTTTTTCGTGCTCGGCGCTGCTCTTGCGGCGGTCGTCCTTGTCGCCCGTCAATGGAGCGGCGGATCCGACCTAATTGCATCTGTTCTGGCCGCCTATCGTGAGAACCCCGACATCGGCGGTGTCAGGATGGTGTATCCGCAGGATGGGACGCTGTTTCCTCCCGAGATCGTGCCGCCCTTGTTTCGCTGGGAGGATCCCAATTCGCCGGCCGCCCTGTGGCTTGTTCGAGTGGAAGGGGGGGATGGCCAGTTCTTCGTGCAGCGTCTGATCCGCGAAAAGCAGTGGATGCCGGACGCACGCGATTGGGAACGAATCAAGACCGCCTCGAAGGAAAAAGAGGTCCGGGTTCTCGTGATCGGCGTTGATCGTCGGCCCGGCCCCAGACGCGTCGTCTCGGCGGCGAGGATCGTCATCCGAACGTCTGCGGACGAAGTCGGGGCGCCGCTGTTCTATCGCGAGGTGAACCTACCTTTCGTTGACGCGGTGAAGGACCCCTCCCGCATCCGCTGGCGGTTCGGCTCGATCGCCTCGACGCAGAGGCCGCCTGTGATCCTGGAGAACCTGCCGGTCTGCGGCAACTGCCATTCCTTCTCGCAGGACGGGCGGCTGATCGGCATGGACGTCGACTACGCCAACAGCAAGGGCTCCTACGTCATCGCGCCAGTCAAGAAGCAGATGGTCCTGGCGACCAGCGACATCATCACGTGGAACGATTACAAGAAGGAGGACGGGGAGCAGACGTTCGGCCTGCTCTCGCAGATCTCCCCGGACGGGCGGTACGTTTTGAGCACCGTCAAGGACAAGTCGGTGTTCGTCCCGATGCCGGACCTGGCGTTCTCGCAACTATTCTTCCCGATCAAGGGCATCCTGTGCGTCTACGATTGCCAGACCAAGACCTTCAGCCCGCTGCCGGGGGCGGACGATCCCCAGTACGTGCAGAGCAACCCAAGCTGGAGCCCCGACGGCAAATGGGTGCTGTTCGCCCGCAGCAAAGCGTACGACCTCAAGAACACGCTCGGCCAGGGCAAGATTCTGCTGACCCGTGAGGAGTGCAAGGAATTCGTCGAGGACGGCAGGCCGTTCCTGTTCGATCTGTACCGCGTGCCGTTCAACGACGGCCGGGGCGGTGCCCCGGAACCGGTGGCGGGCGCGTCGAACAACGGCGTGAGCAACTACTTCGGCCGCTACTCGCCCGACGGGAAGTGGATTGTGTTTTGCAGGGCCCGTAGTTACATGCTGCTCCAGAAGGACAGCGAACTGTACATCCTCCCGGCCGAAGGGGGGCAGGCCAGGCGGCTCGAGTGCAACACCTCGCGGATGAATTCCTGGCATAGCTGGTCCCCCAACGGCAAGTGGCTGGTGTTCTCGTCCAAGGCATGGTCCGACTACACGCAATTGTGCCTGACGCACATCGACGACCAGGGCCGGGCCAGCCCGCCGGTGCTGTTGTCGCACCTGACCTCCCCCGACCGGGCGGCCAACATTCCGGAGTTCGTCAACGCCAGGCCGGACGCGATCGCCAGGATTCGCGAGCAATTCCTCAACGACTACTCGTTTGTCCGCGCCGGCAACGAGTTCTATCGCCAGGGCGACGGCGACCGCGCGGTCGCCGAGTACAACCACGCGCTGGAGTTGAACCCCGACAACGTCGAGGCCCATCAGCGGCTCGGATTTCTCCTGTACAACGTCAAGAATCAGCCGCAGGAGGGTATGGCCCACTTGCTCCGGACCTTGGAGCTGGACCCGCACAACCCGCGGGCCCATTACGATCTGGGCATGGCGTTGCTCCACCAGCGGAAGATCGACGAGGCCGCCCAGCACCTTGCCGAGGCTTTGCGACAGATGCCAAAGGGACTGGACGACCAGTACACTCCGATTCGCGTGCATTTCCACCTGGGCGAAGCCTTGCTCCTGACGGGCAAGTCGAAGGAAGCCCGGACGCATCTGGCGAAGGTCCTCGAACTCGAGCCCCAGCACGTCGAGGCCAACTACCGCATGGCTCTGGCCCTGGCCGACCTGGGCCAAATCGATTCCGCGTTGCGCTGCTACGCCAAGGCGATCCAGCTCAATCCGAATGTGGACACCTCGCCTGCCCTGCACCACCTGCTGGCCCACGGTTACGTGCAGAAGGGCAAGTACCAGGAGGCGCTCCAACACGAGGAACGTGCCTTGGCTCTAGCCCAGGCCCAGGGCGATGTCCAACTGGTCTCGACGCTTCGGGAGGCGGTTGAGAACTATCGACGGCTTGCATTCACTGGCGGAAGGTGATCGCGCGGACGAAAGCCGTCATTTTGAAGGACTTATCGGTCCGTGGTTCCGCGTCAGCGGCCCGCTCGCGGGCGAAGGGTGTCCACAACGCCGCTGCCCCTGAGATTTCTCCGCGAACATTTTGCCAAATTACCGATATTATGGTACAATGGCGTTGATTGAGAATCTGGGTCTTGCTAGAAGATAAGTATGGGGTTGTACGACAGAGATTACACGCAGTCCGAGTTCCGGCAGCAGCGCTTCGGCCTGCCGCAGATGCGGTTCAACTTCCCCCGTGTGACGCCGGTGGTCAAGTGGCTGTTGATCGCGAACCTCGGCGTGTTCGTCCTGACCCTGATCGGCCCGCTGGGCGATCTGATTTACAATTGGTGCGCCGTGGACGCCCGGTCCTGGTCCAGGACTCTGCAGCCCTGGCGTCTGTTCACCTACCAGTTCCTCCACGACACGACCAGTCTCTGGCACATCGTGCTGAACATGTTCGCCCTGTACATGCTGGGGCCTGCCCTGGAGCGTTCGTGGGGCGCGCGCAAGTATCTGACTTTCTATCTCGCTTGCGGCGCTTCCGGTGGGATCATGTACCTGTTGTTGGCACGCATCGGGTTCCTCGGGGCCGGCACGATGGTCGGCGCCTCGGGAGCGATCTACGGACTGCTGGTCGCCTGTGCGATCCTGTTCCCTCACTTCGTGGGGTTCCTGTTCATCTTCCCCGTGCCGATGAGAGTGTTGGCGATCCTGTTCGCCGTGATGTCGTTCTTTGCCGTGATCACGCGAAGCGCCAACGCCGGCGGCGAGGCCACCCATTTCACCGGCATGGCGGTCGGCGCGGCCTACGTGCTGCTCTCGCCCCGTTGGGGGAAATTCTCGATGAAACGCCGCGCGGGCTCGTGGGAGAAGAGGATCGAGGAGAGTCGCAAGCTGCAAGTCGAGGTCGATCGGATCCTGGCCAAGGTCCATCGTTCCGGCTTGCACAGCCTGACCGGCGCCGAAAAACGCACCCTCCGGCGGGCCACCCAAGAAGAGATCAAGCGTCACAATCTCTAGCCCGACGGCTGGAAGCGCCTCCGCCGGCGTATGTTCACGTCTGCTCGTCGCAAGGGGGCTGCGCGGACGTACCGAGGGATGCGTGACGCCATGCTGTGACGGACTCTGTAGACGGCAGGGCTGTCCTGGGAGGGAAGGGGCGGAGCCTGGACATCCCGGTCGAGACGACGGGCACCTGCCGATTCCGATTCAGGAAAGCAGAGAGCAGCGGCTGCCTCGCAGAAAGCAGGCTCAGAACGCCGCCGATAGTCAATCGTCAATAGTAGATTGTCGATTCCGCCGTCAGTCCCACTTGAACTGTCCTTTGCCGCCGACGAGGGCTTCGACGCGCTGGCGGACGTTCTCCCGCTTGATCTGCTCGTCCTTGAACTTGGCGATGTCGTCCTTGCTGTCGGTGACCTGCTTCTGGAGGTCTTCGAGCCTCTTGAGAAGCTGCTCGTAGGCGATCTCCTTGCGGCGGACGATCAGGTCGTATCGGCGGGCGACCACGTCCTGAAGCTCGGCCCCGATCTTCTGCTTCTCGGCCTCGGACTTCTCCTTGCGATGGCGGGCGCATAGCTCTTCGCCTTTCTTGCGGAGGGCCAGATCCTCTTTCAGGACCGCACCAAGCTCGGGGTTGGCATTCTCGGCGTCGAAGATGTAGCCGAAACGATCCCAGACGTTCTCCAGGCTCACGAGGTATGCCTGCAAGTCGCCTTCCTTGAGTCTGGCCAGGGTCTGTTCCTCCGCGGGGTAGTTGACCTTGAGCCATTCGAGGAACCGGGCGTATCGCTCCTGCCGACGGGCCTCCATTCGATCGCGGGACATCTGATCGAGTTCCGGTCGGCCCTGCGCGCGGAGTTCGGTGATGAAGCGGCCGGGGTCTTTCTGCCGCAGTTCCTCCAGCGACTTGGCCTTGGCAGGATCGCGCTGTTGAATCCCCTTGAGGATCTGTTCGATCTGCTCCTTGGACAGGTCCCGCTGGAACGCCCTGGGTTCATCCTTCCAGATGTCGTTCTTGGGCTGCTTGTCCTGCGCGGTCGTCCGTGCCGCCATCGTCAGTCCCAAGGCCAAAGCGATCCCTGCCGCGAGCACGGCCACTCGACGCAACTGCATCAGTACGATCCTTTCCAAAACTCGGTCTCAATCGCCGTCAGTTCCATTTCGAGATCATCCAGGGCGTCGGCCCCTCGGATCTCCGTCTCCTGTGAATCGATGGCGTGCATCTGGGCCTCGATCTGGCGAATCTCCGACGCGAAATACGCCAGATCGAGATCGTCGGCCGCGATGTCGTGGCTTTCCCAGATCGCCGCGGGGAGGATGGAAGCGAAGTTGACGCCGGGGCGGGGGGCCGGCGCGGGGTTATGGCGTCCGATCAGGACCGTCACGATCACCGCCGCGGCGGTGGCCATCGCGCTGCGGAAGACCTGGGCTCGCCGATGCTTGCGGGCCGCCGCCGCACGGGTCAGCGCCTTGATGCTCGCCACCGTCTGCGGCGACGGCATCGGAGCGGGACTGGCCTCGAGGACTCGTTCGGCGGCCTCGATGTCCGCCTGGGCCGCCTGCGCGGCCGCGTCATCCATGAACCGCCGAAGCAGTTCCAGCAGGTTCTCGCGTGCATTGTCGTTCATGGCAGCCACCCTTCACCCCTCCATGAGCTCTCGTAACTTCTTCAGCCCGCGATGCAGCTTGGACAAAGCCGTGCCGATGGGCTCAGATCGATGTTCGGCGATTTCCTTGAAGCTCAATTCCGAATAGAAACGCAACATGATCAAATCACGGGTGTCGGGGTCCAATCGGCTCAGGTGGACCTGGAGTCTGTCGAGCCGCTCCTGACCCTCGTCCGAGAACCGCGATTCATTCAGATCGGGCTCCAGTTCCAACTGGGCCCGGTGTCCATCCAACAACTTGCGGCGTCGCTGCTTGCCTCGGAGATGGTCGTGGAAGATGTTCGACGCGATCTTAAAGAGCCAGCTCTCAAAGGCGCCGCCCTTATACGACCCGATCTTCTCGACCAGCTTGATGAACAGCTCGCTGAGAAGCTCGTCGCTGAGGTCCCGGTCGCCTGTGAGCCGATAAAAGTAACCGTAGCAGCGGCCGGCGTACATGTCAACCACTTGCGCGAAGCTGTCAGCGTCCCCCGATTTACAGCCATCAATGATCCGGGCTAGTTCGACGCTTCTACCCATCTGCTGCGTTCACAGTGAAAAGACGTTTGCCCACAAGGGTTTATTGCGGGGTTTGTCAAAATGCGCGGTCTCCGAAGCCCCTACCGCACCTGGGGTCTCACCCCCCATTTCTCCACGCTGAAATCCCTCGGGATCCGAACGGGACCGATGACGCGAGGCGTCGCTCTCCCCGGGCCGCCCCACGGGCGATCCGCTGTGTCCTCCAACCCGGGAGTCAGACGGGCCAGGCGTCGTCCCGGCCATCCTGCTCTTCTTCCTCGTCGAGTTTCCAGCCCTCGGACTCCTCCATATCGTTGATCTCACGCTGCACGTACTTGAAGATCTTGTCCTGGAGGGGGCCCAGCTTGCTGTACCATTTGAGCATGTTCTGGTAGCTGCCCAACAGCATGTCGAGTCGGATGAGCTGCCATTTGGCGAGGCACTCGGCTTCCTTGACGTTGGAGAAGGGGTCGCACCGGAACATTTTTCGTCCGTCCGGCCCTTTCTCACAAAGCTCGCATTGATCGCACTGGATCATATTTTGTCCTTTACACGCACATTCCGCCTGTGCTAAACTGCATTATACGAGTCTGGACGTACCCGTAGCAATGAATTTAGTCTGACATTGGAGAACTACATGGCCAAACCACGACGCAGAAGGAAGATCGGCAGCAAGAAACGACGGACACGCTGGAAGATCAGACATAAGATCAGCTAAGAGTGCTCCTTCGCAGGGCGGTTCCTGCGAAGGGTTTCGACCCCGGAGGGCGGCCTCCAGCGCACCACGTAGATGAAGCATTTCCGAGTAGTCTTCAAGCCGGATGACAAGGAAATCTCGATACACGCAGGCGCTACCGTTCTTGAGGCCGCCCGGCTAGCGGGAATCGTTCTGACCACTCCCTGCGGCGGGAAGGGGACATGTGGAAAGTGTGCCGTGCGCGTGTATCCCGACGGCCCTCTCGCTCTCGCTTGCCAATTTCCTGTAGAGAGCGACTTGACGGTTACAGTGCCGCCGGAGTCGCGCTTCTATGCGCACAAGATTCTGGACCACGGCGTCGCGGTCGGGGCGGAGGTTCGGCCCACCGTCCACCGGCGGTATGAACGAGCCGCCGGGTCCGACAGGATCCTGGGCGTCGCGGTTGACATCGGCACGACGACCGTCGTGGCCAAGCTTCTTGACATGAAAGACGGCCGCTGCCTGGCCACGCAAGCCGTCCTGAACCCCCAGACCCGCTTCGGCGACGACGTCATCAGCCGGATCAACTTCGCCCAATCCGACGAGCGGCTGGCCGAGATCCACAGAGTCATCATCGATTGCATCAACGAGCTGATCGGGGGCCTCTGCCGCTTGGCGAAGGTGGCGGCATCGCGCATCTTCGAGACCTGCATCGTGGGCAACACCACGATGAACCACATCTTTCTGGGATATCCCGTCGAACAGCTTGGCCGGGCGCCGTATCTGGCCCATTCCGTGGAAGCCCGCGACGTCTCACCTGGCGAACTCGGCTTGGACATGAACGCGGCGGGCAACGTCCACTGTGTCGCGAACATCGCCGGTTTCGTGGGGGCCGACACGACCGCCGTGGCTTTGGCCGTGGATATGGACGCCATCCAGGACCGGACCCTGGTGGTGGACATCGGCACCAATGGGGAGATCGTCCTGGGGACTCGGGACGCCCTCTACGCTGCCAGTTGTGCTGCCGGGCCGGCCCTGGAGGGGGCCCGCATCCAGTACGGCAGCCGCGCGGCCGACGGGGCCATCGAAGCCGTTCTGGTCGACGGCGACGTGGACCTGGACGTGATTGGCGATGCCCCGCCCCGGTCGATCTGCGGCAGCGGGCTGATCGACGCCGTAGCGGTGTTGCTCGACCTGGGAGTGGTGGACGCCACGGGTCGCTTTGCGGACGCCCAAGGCTTGCGGCGGACGCTGCCGGCCCCAATCGCCTCCCGGCTCTGTGAGAGCGAGGGCCAGCCGGCCTTCTGTCTGTCCTGGAATGGGCAGGTGGGTCGGCCGGGCGTGATTCTGACCCAGCGGGATATCCGCGAGGTCCAACTCGCCAAGGCGGCGATCCTGGCGGGTATCCGAATCCTCATGGGCAAGCTGGGACTTGCCGATTCGGACATCGACCGGGTCCTGCTGGCGGGGGCCTTCGGCAACTACATTCGACCCGCCAGCGCCGTGCGGATCGGCCTGCTGCCCAACGTGCCCCTGGATCGTATCCAGTCGGTCGGCAACGCCGCGGCTACGGGGGCCCAGATGTCGCTGATCAGCGATGAGTGTCGCGAAAGGGCGGTTCGGCTGGCTCGTAAGATCCAGTACGTGGAGATCGCCCACGAGAGGGGGTTCTCCGATTTCTTTGCCGAGGCTATGTTGCTGAGCCCCTGAGGAGGCTCACGCCGGGCCGGCGGACCGGAGCAAGTACACCAGGTAGGCCGCATAGACGGCCAGCAATACGCCTCCGCTCTTCCGGCGGATCGTGCGGCCGCCGATGATCGCCAGGCCGGCGAATAGCCCGCTGACTCCCATCACGATCCAGAAGTCCGCGCCGCCTGCGAACCGCGATGCGACGCTGAAAGGGCGAACCAGACCGGCGACGCCTGTCACGAACAGGATATTGAAGATGTTCGACCCGACGAGATTGCCGACGGAGATGTCGTGATGGCCCTTGGCCGCCGCCACCAGGCACGTGACCAGTTCCGGCAGGGAGGTGCCTACCGCGATGATGGTCGAACCGATCACCGCGTCGCTCAGTCCGATCCGGGTGCCGATGGTCACCGCCCCGCTGACCGCGCCCTTGGCGCCCACCGCCAGGGCGACCAGCCCGACAGCGATGGACAGAACGTCGCGTCCGACGGTCTGCGGGGGTTCGACGCGGGCTGGCGGGGCTTCCGCGAATGGGGTCGTGCTCGCGGTGCGTGCGGTGCGGACGACATGGGCGATGAGGGCTCCAAAGACGAGCAGAAGGAGGGCCGCATCAACTCGCGATACGGTCAGGTCGGCCAGGAAGGGCCATAGCAGCAGGGTGACGACCAGCATGGCCGGGATCTCCCGGCAAAGCGTGCCGGGGCGGACCCGGAGGGGGCGGATGAGGGCGACGATGCCCCCGATCATGGCCAGGTTGGCGACGTTGGAGCCGTAGACGTTCCCGATGGCGATGTCGCCCTTGCCGCTGACAGCGGCGGCGACCGCCGCGGCCACTTCAGGAGCGGAGGTCCCCATCGCGACGATGGTCAGGCCGGCGACGAGCTGGCTGACGCCCATCCTTTCGGCCAGTCCCACGGCGCCGTTGACGAGGAAATCGGCCCCCCTCCACAGCAGGAGCAAACCGCCGACCAGGAACAGCGTGGCCCAGACCATGACTCCACCTCGTCTGTACGCGGATCCCGACGTCCGGGACGAGATCCATTCCCAGAAAAAAGAACGACCTGGCGTCGGGCGCGACGCCAGGTCGAATCCTAGACTCACATCACGGGATCAGACCCGTCCGACGATGATGCAGGCGTTGTGTCCGCCGAAACCGAAGGAATTGCTCAGAGCCACATTGACCTTCGCCTCGCGGGCTTTCAGAGGAACGTAATCCATCTTCAGGTCGCAGCGCTCATCCTGGTTGTCGAGATTGATCGTCGGGGGAATGAGCGAGTGGTTGATCGCCTTGATCGTCGCGATCAACTCCACCGCGGCGGTTGCGCCCAGCATATGGCCTAGGCAGCTCTTGGTCGAACTGACCGGAATCTTGTAGGCCTGCTCGCCGAAGACGGCCTTGATGGCCGTGCTCTCGGCGATGTCGTTCAACTCGGTGCTGGTGCCGTGGGCGTTGATGTAATCGACGCCGTCCGGATTGATCTTGGCGTCGGCCAGGGCCAGCTTCATGGCCATCGCAGCGCCGGCGCCGTCGGGCAGTGGGGCGGTGATATGATAGCCGTCGTCGGTGGCCGCGTAGCCCAGCACCTCGCCGTAGATCTTCGCGCCTCGCTTGCGGGCGTGCTCCATGTCCTCCAGGACGAGGATGCCGGCCCCCTCGGCCAGGACGAAGCCGTCCCGGTCGCGGTCGAAGGGACGCGATGCCGTCTGCGGACTGTCGTTCCGCGTGCTCAGCGACCGGGCGGCGCAGAAGGAACCCAGCCCGATGGGCGTGCAGGCCGCTTCGGACCCGCCGGTCAGGATGATATCGCTGCGGCCCGTGGCGACGTTCCAAAAGGCCTCGCCGATGGTGTGATTGCCGGACGCGCAGGCGCTGGAGACCGCGAAACTCGGGCCTCGCAGCCCAAACTGGATCGCGATGTTGCCGCTGGCGGCATTGGACATCAGGCGAGGAACGCAGAAGGGCGACACCTTGCTCGGGCCTTTCTCCAGCAGACGCAGGTGCTGTTCCTCGATCTCCTTGATCCCCCCGATGCCGGTTCCCACAATGGCGCCGACCCGGTAGGGGTCTTCTTTGGCGAAGTCGACGCCGCTGTCCTTGACGGCCTGGATGGCCGCGGCGACTGCGAACTCGCTGAAGCGGTCCATTCGCTTGGCTTCACGTCTGTCGATGTACTTGGTCACATCGAAGTTCTTGATTTCGCCCCCGAAATGGACGGGATATGCGCTGGTGTCGAAGGACGTGATCGTGGAGACTCCACTGCGGCCTTCGCACAGCGCATTAAAAAGCTCATCGACGGACTCAGACAGGGCGCTGATGCACCCCATGCCCGTTATTACCACTCGGCGTCTATCCATTGACTCTATGCGCCTTCCTTCTTCTTGGTCTGGGCGATGTTGACGATGTAATCGACGGCGGCACCGACGGTCTGGATCTTCTCCGCCTCCTCGTCGGGGATGCTCATGTCGAACTCGTCCTCGAACTCCATCACGAGCTCAACGGTGTCCAGAGAGTCGGCATTCAAGTCGTTGATGAAGGAGGTTTCCCGCGTGATCTCGGCCTTATCAACGCCCATCTGTTCGCTGATGATCTCGATCACCTTGTTCTCAATCTGTTGGACATCCACCTCTTCGATACTCACTGCTGTATCCTCCTTAACTGGATCAGAATACTCACTGGGCCTTAGTTGCGATTCCCTGGATCTACGTGTACCACCACCCTCCAGATTCGGGCGGTATCTTACCGACTGGGGGGGGCCGCACACAAACATTTTTTTACGTTTTTCTACATAGCCATGCCGCCGTCAACGCATAGGACCTGTCCGGTAATGTACCCGGCTTCATCACTGGACAGGAAGGCCACCGCTCGGGCGACGTCCTCGACGGTTCCCCACCGTTTGACCGGAATGACCTCCATTGCGGCGTTCTTGACCAGGTCCGACAGCACGGCCGTCATATCCGTCTGGATGAAGCCCGGCGCGATGCAGTTGGCTGTGATGTTCTTCTTGCCCACCTCTCGCGCGATCGACTTGGTCATGCCGATCAGGCCTGCCTTGCTGGCGGCGTAGTTGGCCGAACCGGCTTGGCCCATCACGCCCGCGACGGAGCTGATGTTGACGATCCGACCGAACTTGTTGCGGACCATGGATCGGGCGGCCACACGGGTGGCGGTGAACGCCGCTCGCAGGTTCACGTTCATCACCTTGTCGTAGTCCTCGTCGTCCATCTGGATCATCAGTTTGTCCCTGGTGATCCCGGCGTTGTTGACCAGGATGCCGATCCCGCCATGCGCCGAGGCCAACGATTCGAGAACCTCGGTCAACTGGTCGCTCTTGGTGATGTCCAGGCAGCGCGTCAAGATCTCATACCCGGCTTGCTTGCCGGCCTGCTCCAAGTCCTTGAGCTGTTCTTCCTTGATATCCAGCGCCGCGACGGTCCGGCCCTGCTTGAGCAGTTCGAAGACGATCGCCCGCCCGATCCCTCGGGCGCCGCCGGTCACCACTGCCAATCGTTTTTCAGCCATCCTCTTTCTCCAAACCTTGATTTGACAAATGCTTGCGATTTCCAGCATCCTGCCGGGGCAGGGCGGACAACCGGTCGAAAGTCTAACCGACCAACGCCTTCACCGACGCCAAGTCGCTCACGTTGATCACCTTGGTCTTCCTGTTGATACGCTTCATCAGCCCGGTCAGGACTCGTCCGGGCCCGATTTCGTAGAATTCCTCGACCCCTTCCGCCAGCAGACGCTCCATGCACTTTTGCCACAGGATGGCCCCGGTCAGTTGGTGGGTCAGGCCGGAGATGACTTCTGCGGCCGTTTGATAGTACTCGGCGTTGATGTTCGCGATCGTCCTGGCGGCCGCCGGCTGGGTGATCCGCGATTGGACCAGGGCCTGCTGCAACGCCTCGGCGGCGCTGGCCATCAGCGTCGTGTGGAACCCGCCGGCCACCTCCAGCCGGACGGCCTTGGCGGCGCCGTATTTGGCGGCCAGTTCCACGGCCCGCGCGCAGGCGCCGAGACTGCCACTGACGACGATCTGGCCGGGGCAGTTGAAGTTGACCGGTTCGATCAACTCACCCTGGCGGGCCTCGTCGCAAAGCTGGCGGACTTTGTCCTCCTCCAGGCCGATGATGCTCACCATCGTGCCCTGGGTCGCATCCGCGGCGGCCTGCATGGCTTCGCCTCGCTTGCGGACCAGCCGCAGGCCGTCTTCGAAGCTGATCGCCCCGGCGGCGTACAGCGCCGTGTATTCGCCCATGCTCAGCCCCGCGGTGACGTCCGCCTTGACGTGGGCGGTCGCCGCGCTCGTCTGGAGGATCTCCAGCAAGGCTGCCGAGGTGACGAAAATCGCCGGCTGCGACATGGTGGTGCTGTTGAGCCGCTCGGCGGGGCCTTCGAAGCAGACCTTCTTCAGATCGAGTCCGAGAATGTCGTTGGCCTTGTCGAACAGGGCGGCCGCTTCGGGGTACGCTTCGGCGATATCCGCCCCCATGCCCACGGTCTGAGCGCCCTGTCCCGGGAATAGAAAGGCAGTCTTCATCGGTTCTATCCTTGCTTGTCTCAGTCTCCGGTCATCAGCGGCGGGAGACACTCCCTTTTTCGTACGGCGACGCGTCAGAGTTCGATGACGTTGGCGCCCCAGGTGGCCCCGGCACCGAACGCGACAAACACGATGATGTCGCCTTTCTTCACTCTCCCCTGTCTCATGCACTCGTCGAACGCAATGGGCACGGATGCTGCGGAGGTGTTGCCGTAGTTCTGGATGTTGACGAACACCTTCTCGTCGGGCAAGTTCAGCCGCTTGGCCGCCGACTCGATGATCCGGGCATTCATCTGGTGTGAGATGAACATGTCGACGTCGTCCAGCGTCAGGTTGCAGTGGGTCAGACAGTCAGTGACGGACTCGACGATCCGCCGGACCGCCTGTTGGTAGACTTCCCGGCCTTTGATCTGCATGAAAATCATGTCGGGGTCTTCCAGGGGCTTGCGGGCCGGGTGTCTGGATCCGTGCGCCCGGCAGTTGAGCGACTCCCAGGCGCTGCCGTCGGCGCCCATCGTGCTGTAGAGGATTCCGCGTCCGGCGTCCTGTTTGCGCTGGAGGAGGACCGCGCCGGCTCCATCTCCGAAGAGGATGCAACTGGTTCGATCCTTCCAGTTGGTGATCTTGGTGAGTGTTTCGGCCCCAATCACCAGGGCGCTGTTGAGTCGACCGCTCTCCATCATCTGCTGGACCATGTGCAGGGAGTAGACGAATCCGCTGCACGCGGCGGAGACGTCGAACGCCCAGGCCTTCTTGGCTCCGATCGCGTTCTGCACGAAGCAGGCGGTGGAGGGGAAGACCATCTCCGGGGTGATCGTGGCGACCACGATCAACTCGATGTCCTCCGCGCTGTAACGGGCGTACTCCAGGGCGCGCTTGGCCGCCTCGGTCGCCAGGTAGGCCGTTGTCTCCTCGTCCGACGTGACGTGCCGGACCTTGATCCCGGTTCGCGTGACGATCCACTCGTCCGACGTGTCCACCATCTTCGACAGATCGTCGTTGGTCAGGGTCTTGGCGGGAACGAAGGAGCCGCACCCGGTAATGACGGCACGGTTCGCCGGGAGGCGATCCTCACTGTTGCTCTGCATCCGTTGTCCTTACGCCAGCTTCCGCGAGACTCTCCATGATCCGCTCATTGATCTTCTGCGTGTGGCAGGTCTTGGCGGTGCGCACGGCGTTGCGAATCGTGCGGGCCTTGCTGGCGCCGTGGCAGATCAGAGCCGTGCCGTCGATGCCCAGCAGGGGAGCCCCGCCATATTCGTTGTAGTCATGTTTCTGGTAGACCCGCATGATGACCGGCTTGAACATGAGGGCCAACTGCGGCTGTTCCTGCATCAATTCCTGCTTGATCGCGCGGAACAGGCTGTCGACCGCCCCTTCGGTCAACTTGAGGACGACGTTGCCGACGAACCCTTCGCAGACTACCACATCGCAGACACCCCGGAAGATGTCTCTTCCCTCGATGTTGCCGATGAAGGTCAGCCGCGGGTCGCTGCGGAGCATGTCCGCGGCCTTCTTCACGACTTCGTTGCCCTTGGCGTCTTCTTCCCCGATGCTCATCAGCCCGATCCGGGGGTTCTGAATCCCGAGGAAGTTGCGGGAATAGATGCTCGCCATCAACCCGTACTGGTACAGATTGAGAGGCTTGCACGCTATATTGGCGCCGACGTCGCAGATGGTGACCGGTCCGCTGGGGCTCGGGAAGACCACCGCGATGCCGGGCCGGTTCACGCCGGGCAGCGTGCGCATCCGCATCTGAAATGCCGCCACGCAGGCCCCGGTGTTGCCCGCCGAGATCACCGCGTCGGCGTCGCCGGTCTTGGCCAGCTTGGCCATCACACTGATCGAGCTGTGTGGTTTCTTGCGAAGACTGTCGACCGGTTTCTCGTCCATCCCGATCACGTCCGGCGCATCCACGATGGTGAGCCGCTCCCTGTCATAGGTTGCGGCCGCCAGCTTCTGTTCCAGCAGGCCCTTCGGGCCCACCAGGACGATCGCATCATCCTTGTCAATCTGGGGCAACGCCTCAAGTACGCCGGCGACGATTTCGTCCGGGGCGTGGTCCCCTCCCATGGCATCCACTGCGATACGCATGTTTAGTCGGTTTCCTCCTTACCGAGCTTGAGCGTCAGATTCGGGTTCACATACCCGCAGTTGTTGCACGCCGTGTGCGGCAGGATCGACTGGCTGCACTTGGGGCAAAGGGTGTAGTTCACCGGCTTGAGTGCCTGGTGCGCCCGCCGGGTCCGCACCCGACTCTTGCTGGTCCGTCTCATCGGTAACATATTCGACTACTCCAATTCTTTCCAAAAATCCACACAGCGACCCTCTCGCCATCGGTATAAACCCTTTTTATTACCCGACGACCCCACCCCTGTCAAGCGAAAATCCCGGAAACCCCGGCGCGGACAGACTCCCCCATGTCCGCAGCGAGACTGCCTTGTCCCTGCCGGTCAGCCGTGCTAACGGGGCCATCCCTGTCCAACCACCCGCCCTGTGGTGGCTATCGACTCGGCCAGCTTGTGGAGTCTGTGATTATGCCCGCCTGTCCGGCGTCTGTCAATGTGGAATGAACCGATCCGCAGACAGACGCCGCCCGCCGGATGCTCCCCCTCGGCCGGGAAATCCCTGCGGCGGCCCGCAAAATGGCCCATCACGCTCCCACGCTCGTCCTTTTCGCCGGATTTGCGGATTTCACCGCACGTGTGTTAGACGAATGGCTCTCGATCGGTCCTTGTGGGGTCTCTTGGTGTCCTATTGGTTCTCCCAGCCGCCCAGGGGAGGGACGTCCAGCGGCCAGGCCGGACGCAGGTTGCCGCCGGGGCCGAACCGGCTCTCGGG
>JAAYVJ010000583.1 GCA_012517265.1 Planctomycetota bacterium
GAAATTGATGGTCTCGTAGTAGACGCCGGGGCTGACCAGGACGGTGTCGCCGTCGTTGGCGTCGGTGATGGCCTGCTGGATCGACGGGTACTCGCCCGGGACCCGGAGCACCGCGGCGTACGACAACGGGGCGATCAGCACAGATAGAACCACCCCGATCAGAAACCCTCTTCTCATGGCTTTTCCTTTCCCTCACACACGGTTGCACGCTGCCCCAGACAGAGTATCCGGGATTGAGCAGCCAACGCTTTCAGCTCTTGCTTATATCAGATTTCGGTCGTCTTCGCAAGAACGACCTGTCTCGTATAGGACGTGTCGAAGGCCGTTTTGTTACAGGTTCTCGTTGAAAAACCCCGGCCGGCCGCGGATAATCGCCGCAATGGACTGGATTTACACGTCACAGGGCCCGTGGAGACTCGTGGGTCGCGGTGCAGCGCCCACTCCAGGCGGGTCCGGATTCGGAAAGGACACAGTCATGCGGGGATTCCTGCGAACGTTGTCGCTGTTGCTCATCGGACTGGCCGGCTGCTCCCCATCCCCAAACCCTCAGGACGGCCAGGCGTCGCAACCCGGGTCCGTCCCGGGGGACGTGGTCGTGGAATCCGCCAGGAGCATTCCTGTATTCTGTGAAGCGGACATCGTCGTCGTCGGGGGCGGTTCGGGAGCCGTCTCGGCGGCCGTCGCCGCGGCGGAGAACGGAGCCAAGGTCTTCCTGGCCGCTCCCAGACCCTACCTGGGCGAGGACATCTGCGCCACCTACCGCCTGTGGCTGGAACCGGACGAGGAACCGACGTCGCCCCTGGCAGCGGCCCTGTTCGCAGAGCCCGAAATCGCCGGGCCGGTGCGCAACACGATCCCCTTCACCTACGAGGCGGACGCGCCTTCGGCCGCCCAGCACAAGGACTCGCCTCAGTCGACGGGACTTTGCGACGGCAAGTGGCACAGCGCCCCGTCTCAAAGCGTTCAGTACGACGGCGACGTCACGCTCACGGTCGATCTGGGCCGCGAGCAACCGATCGACAAGGCGCACCTGATGGCGTATCAGAGGAATGGCGAGTTCGAGGTCGCCCAGGTCGCGTTCTCCGTCAGCGACGACAAGGAGCAGTGGCGCCCGATCGCGACGGTCCCCAACAGACGGCTCGGGGAGGGCTCGTTCGAGCAGACGGCGATTCCCCTGTCGGCCGAGGTCGGGCAGAAGGCCCGCTACCTCAAGCTGGCCGTCCACAAGACGCCCCAGGCCAAGCGAATCCTCCTGGGCGAGATCGTCCTGGAGGGGCCCCGGCAGGAGGCCGTGCGGCAGGCCTGCCGGATGCCGCCGACGCCGATGCAGGTCAAGCGGGTCCTCGACGACGCCCTGCTGAATGCAGGCGTTCAGTTCCTCTACGGCTGCTACGCGACCGAGCTTCTCGTGGACCGCAAGGGCAACCTCGCGGGAATCGTCATGGCCAACCGCTCGGGCCGTCAGGCCGTAGTCGCCAAGGTTCTCATCGACGCCACGCCTGGGGCCACCGTCGCGAAGATGGCCGGCGCCCGGATGGATCCCTTCCCGCCGGGCACGCACACCTTCAAGCGAATCGTCATCGGCGGTCGGCCTGCGGATCTGCCTCGCGTGCCGACCCGCCAGCTTCCGACGCCGATCTACGACCGCGAAGGACGGATCCATCAGGCCATCGAGTACACGCTCGATCTGCCCATGAACGACGGCTCCTTCGCCTCCTACGCCCTGGCCGAGCAGATCGCGCGTGACATGACGTGGGACCGCGAGCAGGTGGACTCCTCGGAGACGCTGTTCGAGATCCCCACCGGCCGGGTCAAAGGCAAGGCACTCCAGTGCTGCGAGTGGCCGGGCGCAGACAAGGTGGACCTCGACGTGTTTCGGCCCGAGCGTACGAAGGGCCTCTATGTCCTCTCGGGCTGCGCCGACGTGACGAGGCGCGCGGTCGAGAAGATGCTGCGTCCCCTGGAGATGATGCGGGTGGGCGAACGAATCGGCGCGGCGGCTGCGGCCGACGCCAAGGAGGCCCCGCGTCCGGACGGCGTCAAGGTGGCCGTCCTCAGCGGCAAGCCCGTGACCTCCGGCGACGTCCGCGACGATCCCGCCTGGATGCGAGTGCACGCCGGCGGCGCGTGCGTCAAGAGCGACGGGACCGCGCTTCCCGTGCTCGGCCGATACGACGTCGTGGTGGTCGGAGGCGGTACGGGCGGTGCCCCGGCCGGCATCGCCGCGGCCCGTCGGGGGGCCAGGACCCTCGTCGTGGAGTACCTCCATGGCCTCGGCGGCGTCGGGACCCTGGGCCTGATCGGCCAGTACTACTATGGATACCGCGAGGGCTTCACCAAGGAGATCGACCAAGGAGTGGCCGAACTGAGCGGCGAGGGCCCGAAATCCGCGTGGAACAGCCAGGTCAAGATCGAATGGTATCGGCGGGAGCTTCGCAAGGCCGGCGCGGACATCTGGTACGGCGTCCTCGGCTGCGGGGCCTTCGTCGAGGGCAACTGCGTCAAAGGGGTCGTCGTGGCCACGCCGCTCGGCCGGGGGGTGATCCTGGCCAAGGCGGTCGTGGACTCCACCGGCAGCGCGACGATCGCCGCGTCGGCGGGGGCCGAATGCATTTACACGGGCGGCCAGCACATCGCGGTCCAGGGGACCGGCCTGCCCTACTGGGAGCCCGGCGCGCGGTACACGAACACCGACTACGCCTTCATCGACGACCTCGACGTGATCGACGCCTGGCAGTCGTTCCTGGCCGCACGCAAGAAATTCGCGGACCGCTACGACCTGGGCCAACTCATCGACACCCGCGAGCGAAGGCAGATCGTCGGAGACTTCTTCCTCACGCCGATGGACGTCTACCTCGACCGGACATACCCCGATTCGGTCGTGCGGGCCAGCAGCAATTTCGACTCGCACGGCTTCACCATCCATCCGATGTTCCTGCTCCGGCCGCCGGACCGCAAGACCTTGCCCTGCTACGTCCCCTACCGGTGCCTGTTGCCCAAGGGGATCGAGGGCGTGCTCGTCACCGGCCTGGCCGTCAGCGCCCATCGGGACGTGATGCCGGTGATCCGCATGCAGCCGGATGTGCAGAACCAGGGCTTCGCCGCCGGGATCGCCGCCGCGATGGCCGCACATGCGGGCCAGAAGCTCCGCGAGATCGACCTCCACAGGCTGCAGGAGCAACTGGTCCGCAAGGGCAACCTGCCCGCCGAAGTCCTCACGCAAAAGGACTCCTTCCCCCTGTCCAAAGAGAGAATCGAGCAGGCGGTGCGGAACGTCATCAAGGATTTCAATGACATCGAAGTCATCTTCACCCAAGTCGACACGGCCCTGCCGCTCCTGCGCGAGGCGTACAAGGCGACCGAGTCCGACCACGACAAATTGACCTACGCCCACATCCTGGGCATCCTGGGCGATCCGAGCGGCGCTGCGACATTGGCCGAAGCGGTCGCCTCTCGCCAATGGGATAAAGGCTGGAAATACACCGGCATGGGCCAGTACGGCATGAGCATGAGCCCGGTGGACAGTCTGATCGTCGCCCTGGGCCGGACCCGAAAGGGCGTCGCCTTGGAGCCGATTCTGGCCAAGGTCGCCCAACTCGGTCCCGAGAACGAGCTGTCCCATCACCGCGCCGTGGCTCTGGCTCTGGAGACGCTTGGCGACCGCGCCGCCGCAAAGCCGTTGGCCGACCTGCTGGGCAAGCCCGGCATGGCCGGCCACGCATGGACCGACATCAATGCGGCCACCAGGGACATTCCGCCCAGCGACGTGGACACCTCGACCCGCGAGTGTTCGCTCCGCGAATTGATCTTGGCAAGGGCCCTCTATCGCTGCGGCGACCACAACGGCCTCGGGGAAAAGATCCTCTGCCAGTACGCGCAGGACCTGCGGGGACACTATGCCCGGCACGCCCTGGCCATCCTGCAAGAGAAGAGGTGATTGAAAAAGGATCGCGACGTTGTCTGCACGCATCGACTGTGCTATGATGTCGCGTCAGATTGGCACACAGGACCCATTTAGGCAGGGTTCGTCGCGCCAAACGCCGTACGTCGGCCGAGTGCATGATGGGCTCTGGATTGAAAAGGAGAAGCAACGATGGCAGGAGAATACAGGTTTTCATTTGGGCCGTGGAACGTGCATGAAGGAGCGGATCCGTTCGGGCCGACGGTGCGACGCAGCATCTCGTTCGCCAAGAAGCTCAAGATGTACAAGCAGCTCGGTTTCGACGGCGTGCAGTTTCACGACGACGACGCGGTGCCGGACATGAACAAGCTGACCGCCCGCGAGATCGTCAAGAAGGCCAAAGAGGTCCGCCGAATGCTCAAGGACGAGGGGTTGACCGCGGAGTTCGTCGCCCCCAGGCTCTGGGAGGACCCGCGGACGATCGACGGCGGCTACACTTCGAACGATCCGGCCTGCCGCCAGTTTGCCAAAGACCGCAGCCGGCGGTCCATCGACATCGCAGCGGCGCTGGATTGCGACCTGATCGTCCTGTGGCTGGCCCGTGAGGGGACGTACATCCGCGAGGCCAAGGACAGCAAGGTCGCCGTGGATCGGCTCGTCGACGCGATCGACGACATGCTCGCCTATAACAGCGACATCCGGATCGCCATCGAGCCCAAACCCAACGAGCCCATGGACCACGCCTACATCCCGACGACGGGTCACGCGATGGCCCTGGGCTACCTGACCACGGACCACAAGCGGGTCGGCGTCAACATCGAGACCGCCCACGCGATCCTGGCGGGGCTGGACCCCTCGGACGAGATGGGCTTCGCGCTGGCGTACAACAAGCTCTACACCGTCCACCTGAACGATCAGAACGGCCTGAAGTTCGACGAGGACAAGAGTTTCGGCTCCGTGAACCTGCGTCGGGCGTTCAACCAGGTCCGCATTCTCGACAAGTACAACTACGGCACGAAGGGCGAGTTTGTCGGCCTCGACGTCAAGGCCATGCGGACCCAGAAGATCGAGACCTCGACCAAGCACCTGAGCAACAGCCGGGAGATCTTCCTGAACCTCGTGGACCTCGTCCGCAGTCTGGACGAAGGCCGGGTCGAGCAACTGGTCGCCGACCGCGATTACGAAGAACTGGACCTGCTCATCATCAACCATCTGATGGGAAGGTGACGGAGAAGCACGAAACACCCGAGGCGGGGAAATCCGAAATTCGAAACTCGAAATCCGAAACAAATTCGAATGACCAAAGCACAAAATCCAAAACGAGACTCGGACGTCGCGATAGCGTTTCGGACATTGGGATTTCGTGCTTTGGATTTGTTTCGGATTTCGAAATTCGGATTTCGGATTTCTGCTTCTCCGTCCGACTCGATTGTGCGTTGAGAGAATCCTATGCTCAGAAGTGAAAGAACGGTGCTTTGTCTTGAAGCCCATCCGGACGACGCCGAGTTCCTCTGCGCCGGAACGCTCGCCCTGCTGCGTCAACGCGGCTGGCAGGTGCACATCGCGTCCGTCACGCCGGGCGACTGCGGGACCGTCCAATACCATCGCGAGGAAATCAGCCGCATCCGCAAGGCCGAAGCCGCCAAGGCCGCGGCGATGCTGGACGGCGGCTATCACTGCCTTGAAGCCGACGACGCGTTCATCATGTACGACCGTCCGACGCTGACGAAGGCCATCGCCGTAGTCCGCGAAGTCCGCCCGACGATCGTCCTGACCTTGAGCCCGTCCGACTACATGGTCGATCACGAAACCGCCAGCCGGCTCGCCCAAAGCGCCTGTTTCTGCTGCGGGGTCATCAACATCGCAACGCCGGGGGCCGAGGGCTTCGAGCCCATCCCGCACCTGTACTACGCCGACGCGATGGAGGGCAAGGACACGCTGGGCCGGGAGATCCGCCCGAGCATGGTCGTCGACATCACCGGCGCCATGGACACGAAGGAGAAGATGCTCTGCTGCCACGAGAGCCAACGGGACTGGCTGCTCAAGCACCACGGCATGGACGAGTACGTCGCCATGATGAAGAGCTTTTCGGCCGATCGCGGCAGGCTCGCCGGCGTTTCCTTCGGCGAGGGATTCCGCCAGCATCTGGGCCACGCGTTTCCGCAGGACAACATCCTGCAGAAGGAGTTGGGCAACCTGGTTCACGTTTTGTAGAGGAAGTCTGCATGGGGAGAAAGACAAGTATCCTGGCGCCGCAGTGGTGGGACTACACGACGCTCGACGATGAGATCCTCAACGACGCCGCCCGGCTGAGCGCACAGGACATGGCCGCGATGAGCCGGGATGGGTTCCGAGTCGTGTTCTACGACACGTTGGAGGATTTCTATCTCGCCGAGGCCCTGGAGTACGTCACCGCCTGGCGTCAGGCGACGCCGGACCGCCCCGCCGGCATCTGCGGGCCCATCGGCCCGACCGAGCAGCTCCCCCTGGTCGCCCGGCTGGTCAACGAACTGCGGATCGACCTGCGTAACGCCCACTTCTGGGGCATGGACGAATGGTATCTGAACGGCCGGGAGGCCCCACAGAGCCATCCGCTCTCGTTCGCCCGGGCCGACCGGGAACTGTGCTTCGACCGGATCGAGCCGGGCCTGAAGATGCCCCAGGCCAACCTCCATTTCCCTCAGGCCGACCTGAGGCCGTACAGGGAGAGCTGGAACAACGTCCGCTGCGTCGTCATGCAGGGCGGCCAGGGCGACATCAAACACTGGGCGTTCAACGATCCTGTCCGCCGGGAGGGCAAATACAAGGATCAGCCGCCAACGCCGCAGGAGTATCGCGAGCTAACGACCCGCGTGGTCGATCTGCACCCGGTCACGGTCCTGCAGAACGCCCGCACCAGCGGCGGCGGAGTCGTCACCGGCGTCCCGACCCAGGCCATCTCCGTCGGCCCGGTCGAGACGTGGAAGGCAGAGAAGGTCTCGATCTGGCAGGCGGGCACGCATGACAATCCGTTCGGCATGCGTCTGACCACGCTGATGATCGGCAAGAAGATCCCCGACAGCGCGGTGCCGATGTCCCTGCTGGCGGACCATCCGAACGTGCAGTTCAATTTCTATCGCCGTGCGATCGGCACGTGCCAGGCCGAGATGCATTGATCCCATGGAGAACAGACCGATGGCTGTGGACATTCTCATCCTGAATACCGCGGTGGTGGACTTGCGACGGCCGGACTTCGATTTCACCGATGCGCTCGTGGGCAAGGGCGGCCTGGCCAAGTGCAAGACCAAGGACATGCCGGGCTACTCGCAGGAGCAGATCAAGCAGTGGATCGACGAGGGCTTCGCCACCGCCGGCGGACCCGGCAACACCGCGCCGTTGATCGCCCGGACCGGGCTGAAGGTCGCAGTCGGCGTCAATCTCGGCGCCGGCGCGTACGGCGGCCTGGACGCCCAGGGCCGCTACTGGCACGACGCCATGGTCGCCAACGGCATCGACATGTCCGCCACCCACATCCACCCCACCCTCCCGACCGGCACGACCTTCATCCACAGCACCGCCGGCGGGGACCGGGGCGGCATCGCCTATTTTCCGAACGCCAACAACGACTTCGACTTCGACGTCTTCCAGGCCGCGGTCGAACGTCTCAAGCCGCGAATCGTCTACTACATGTACTCGGGCCTCTCCGATCGCGGCGACGCCAACGGCGGCGGCGACCTGGCGGACTTCGTCCGCTGGTGCCGGGACATGGGGGCGGTGACCATCGCGGACAGCCACACCCTGACCGGCGACCCGCACAAGCTGATCGCCGAGGGCAAGGCGGTGAAGGAATACAAGCTCCTGGAGCCTCTGCTTCCCGAGCTGGACTTGTTCTTCACCTCGTCCGACGAGGCCAAGCTCATTGAGAACACCCTGTGCCGCAAGCCCGCCCGGAGCGATCTCGACGAGCACGCGTACAACATTCAGTTCCTCGAGTTCCTCACCCGGAGGTTTTGGCAGGACGACGACCGGACGAAACTCTTCGGCGTCACCGTCAGCAATGGAGCGTTCGAGAAACACATCCTGCCGGACGGCCGGACGGAATGCCCGACCAAAGTGACGTCGCGATTCATGGCGGGCGAAGTCGTGGACCTCGTCGGCGCAGGCGACTCCTTCCGCGCCGGATTGATCACGTACGTCGCCAGCAACCTCGACGCGTTCCGCAAGGGTAGAATGGATTTCCAGGAGGCGGTGCAGGCGGGCAATCTGTTCGCCTCGCTGTACATCAAGGCCCCGCTGGGCGACCGCTACGGCAACTTCCGCCCGTACGCGAAGATGCTCCAGGTCCTGCGAACCCCGGGCGGATTCGAGAGCATGGACGCATTGAGAAAAGCACTGGACTAGATGGAAACGGTGTGTGCACCGCACACTCGACGGATTTGCGATAGGGAGGACACGGACAATGGCGGCAAAGAAAGTGACACCCGCGTGGCAGGATAAGGTGATTAATTGTGCCCAGGTCGGCGGGATCGAGACCTCCGTGCTCGACGACGGGCCGGGCCGGGGCACACGGATCGCCTGGGTGAACACCGGCTCGGGCCTGCGGTACCGCGTCGTGATCGACCGCGGGCTGGACATCGTCGACGCCTTCCACAATCAGCACAGCCTGGCCTGGCTCAGCCACGGCGGGGTCACCGCAGTCCGGCCGGACGTGAACAAAGGCATCGAATGGCTCTGGACCTTCCCCGGCGGCCTGCTGACCACCTGCGGCCTCACCCACGCCGGCGGGCCGGAGAGCGACGAGTTCGGCGAGCGCGGCCTGCACGGCAGGGCCAGCAACCTGGCGGCCCAACTCGAGTCGATCATCCAGCCGAACCTCGCCACCGGCAAGATGGACATGAGCATCACCGCCGTCGTGCGGGAGTCCCGCGTCTTCGGGCCCAACCTGGAACTGCGGCGGACCATCTCCGGCACGCTCGGCAAGCCGACGATCCGCCTCCACGACGTCGTGACGAACGTCGGCAACTCCTCCACGCCGCACATGATTCTCTATCATATGAACTACGGATGGCCCCTCGTGGACAAGGGCACACAAATCGTCTGGAAAGGCCGGTGCGCGTCCCGCGGCCTGGACATGGACAACGCGATCTTCAACGACGAGCACGACTATCGCACCTGCCAGGGTCCGATCGAGTCCCATCGCGGCACCGGCGAAGCCTGCGGCTTCATCGACGTCGAGCCCGACGCCGACGGCATGTGCACCGTCGGCCTGTACAACGAGAAGCTCGGCCTGGCGGTCGCGACCAGATACAAGAAGAGGCAACTGCCCAGCCTGGCGAAC
>JAAYVJ010000084.1 GCA_012517265.1 Planctomycetota bacterium
CAGATTCCGTGGGCCTCGGACATCGAGCACAAGGTCCAGCCGGGGGCGGAGATCGATCTGCCTCTGTATGCATACAACTTCTCCGATGCGACCGTTCGCGGCCGGATCGCGGTCGAGCACGCCCCGGCCGGCTGGCGGCTGACGCCCGATGCGTGGGACGTCGCGCTGGAACCCATGGGCCGGCAGCGACTCGACTGCCGGTTCCTCATGCCGGAAAGACAGGCCGACAAGTCCTCCGACACCTGGATCGTCCTGCGAGGCGACTTCGGCAATGACGCCAAACCGGTGCTCGCGTTCCGCCTGATCTCCAAGCCCGGCGAGGGATACGAGGCTCTGACCCCGGCCGGCGCGCGGTAGAGGCAATCGCGGCCGGGGCCTCGGCGGCTTGACTGCTCTTGGGGGATGCCGCCGGGCCGGTTCTATTCCGCGAGGCTGCAGGGAAGGTCCCATATCGCGACTCCGCAAGCGGCGGAGGCCCTCGGACGGTTCGATGTCCCGACTGTGGCGGGATTCCCTCGATTCGCTATAATGATACGCCGATAAGACAGGCTGAAACTCACAGGTCCAGGCAGGAACCATGGAAGAAACGACGCAGCAATCGATTCAACTGCCCGAACGCGTCACGCACGTGCGGGTCGGCGACAAAGACGTGTACCTGGTCGGCACGGCCCACATTTCCCAAGACAGCGTCGAGGACGTCCGCACGACGGTCGAGCAGGTCCGGCCGGACGCGATCTGCGTCGAGCTGTGCAAGGCCAGGCACCAGGCGATGACCCAGGCGGACAACTGGCGCAAGATGGACATCGTCAAGGTCGTCCGCCAGAAGAAGGCCGTGTTCCTGCTGGCGCAGCTCATCATGAGCTCGTTCTACCGCCGGCTCGGCGAGAAGCTGGGCGTGCAGCCGGGGGCCGAGATGATCGAGGGCATCCGCCTGGCCGAATCGACCGGGGCGCAGCTCGTCCTGGCCGACCGCGACATCGAGGTCACGCTCAAACGCGTCTGGGGCTACCTGGGCCTCTGGAGCAAGCTCAAGCTGGCCACTCAGGTGTTGACCGGGATCTTCGTCAACGAGGAGATCGACGCGACCATGATCGAGCAGCTCAAGAAGCAGGACCAGCTCGAAGCGGTGATGGCCGAGTTCGCCGGACAGTATCCGGAGATCAAGAGACGCCTGATCGACGAGCGGGACACGTACCTGGCCGAGAAGATCCGTACCGCGCCGGGCAAGACGGTCGTCGCAGTCGTCGGGGCCGGGCATGTGGACGGCATCAAGAGCCAGATCCGGCAGGAGCATTCGCTCGACGAGCTGACGCAGTTGCCGCCCAAGTCGATCTGGCCTACGGTCTTCGGGTGGGGCATCCCGCTGCTGATCGTGGTCCTGCTCGTCCGCGGCTTCGGGCAGGGGACGACCCACGGTTTTCAGAACATCTACATCTGGGTCCTCGTCACCGGGACTCTGGCCGCCCTCGGAGCGGCGGCGGCTCTGGCCCATCCCCTGACGATCCTGTCGGCGTTTCTCGCCGCGCCGATCACGACGTTGCATCCGCTCTTAGCCGCAGGCTGGATCGCCGGCGTCGTCCAGGTCGCGATCAAGAAGCCCACCGTCAGCGATCTGGAAGAACTGCCCAAAGCTATTGCCACAGTGAAGGGGTTCTGGTTCAATCCGGTGACTCGCATCCTATTGGTTGTGGCCATGGCCAACGTGGGCGCGATGGTCGGCGTTTGGGTCGCCGGCGCGTGGATCGCGGCCCGCTCGGTCTGAGAGGCAGCAGAATGATCGGATCGCTTCTGAAAGACCTGGAGCGGCGCATCGATCCCCAGGTCGAGGAGGAACTGCTCGGGCAGTGGAAGGCGTTTTCCGACGGCCGGTCGGACGATGGTGTCTTCTCTCCGAAGAGGCCCAAGCCGTCGCCGCCGGGGGTCGAATGGCCGCACGTCCTCGTCAACGACGCACTGCAAGACCCGCAGGCGATGGTCGTTCAGCAGTTGGAAATGTGTTCGAAGTCGCTGGCCGAGGGCACAGGGGCATTGCTGGCCGTGCGGTGCAACTACGGCACCGCGATCCTCCCTTCGTTGTTCGGCGCCGAGATCTTCTTGATGGACCGGGAGATCGATACGCTGCCTGCCTGCCGGCCGCTGGAAGGCGGAGCCGAGGCGGTCAAGCGCCTGCTCGATCGCGGCGTGCCGGACCTGGAGAGCGGCCAGGGCGGGCTCGTCTTGCGAATGGGCGAGCACTTCGGGCGGCTCTTCAAGGAATACTCCAACCTCTCGCAATGCGTCCACATCTACCACCCCGATCTTCAGGGCCCGATGAACGTCTGCGAGATGCTCTGGGGCGGCTCTCTCTACGTGGACTTCTACGACAAGCCGGACCTGATCAAGGACTTCCTCTCGCTGATCGTCGAGACGTACATCCGGTTCATGAGGCGATGGGAGGAGGTCGTCCCTCACTACTCGTCGTGCGTCATGCGTGCTGCGTTATGCGTACAAGACTCGGCTTCCACAGAACGCACTACGCATGACGCAGCACGAGAGTACGCCGTCCACTGGTCGATGCTTCACCGCGGCCGGATTATGGTGCGCGACGACGCGGCGACGAATCTCTCGCCGGCCATGTACGATGAGTTCGTTCGACCCTATGACCAGCGACTGCTCGCCGAGCTGGGCGGCGGGGCGATCCATTTCTGCGGCCGGGGCGATCACTTCATCGAGAAGGTCGCGTCCCTGACCGGCCTCCACGCGATCAACACGACGCAGCCTGCGCTCAACGACATGGAGGCGATTTTCCGCAACACGGTGGATCGCGGCGTCAATCTGCTGGGTTTGGAGAGAGAGGCGGCGGATCAGGCCCTCGTTCGAAGGCGACCGCTCCACGGCAGGGTCCACTGCTGGTGACGCCCTGTCACTCGATTTGGCCGAGCAGTCGGAGCATGCCGTCGAGGATCGTGATGGGGTGCGGCGGGCAGCCGGGGATGTAGAGATCGACCGGGACCACTTCGCTCGCGCCTTTGCCTGCCTCCGGATTGTCGGCGAACACGCCGCCGGAGATGGCGCACGCGCCGACCGCGATGACCAGCTTGGGTGACGCGACGGCCTCATAGGTCTTCTTGAGGGCCAACTCCATGTTCTTGGGGACCGGGCCGGTGATCAGCAGGCCGTCGGCGTGGCGGGGCGATGCCACGAACTGGATCCCGAACCGACCCAGGTCGAAGACGACGGTGCTCAGCACGTTGGTATCGGCCTCGCAGGCGTTGCAGCCGCCCGCGCTGACCTCGCGGAGTTTGAGCGAACGGCCGAAGAGCCGGCGGGCCTGGCCGTCCAGGGCCTTGGCGACGGCGTAGGCGCGGTCGTCTGCGACGAGGTCGTTTCGCCCTCGCGTCGCCATCCGGTACTCGCTCGTGAACTCGATGGCCTTGGTCGGACAGGCGTCCGTGCAATCGGCGCAGAACAGGCACCGGCCCAGGTCGATGCTCACGCCGCTGCCTTTGCGATGGATCGCCCCGGTTGGGCACGCCTCGACGCAGGCCTTGCAGCCGGCCCGGCACTTGGCCGGATCGCATTGCGGCCGTCCCCTGTACATGCGCGGAAGGATCGGCGGCTTGTCGGGGAAGCCCACCGTTCGAAACCCCTGTTTCCATCGAGCCCGCAGGATTCTCAGCATGACGAAGACCTCGAAGAAGACCTGAAATCCGAAATCCGAAACTCGAAATCCGAAACAAATCCAAATGTCCGAGACTCAAACGACCGAAACGCTGTCGCCAGCCGAGTGCTCCGTTTTGGATTCTGTGCTTTGGTCATTTGCATTTGTTTCGAGTTTCGAAATTCGGATTTCGGATTTTCTTCCTATAGATCATGTCCGCAATAGGACAGATTGAAACTCTTGTTGCACAACGGGAAATCGGAGATCTGCTGGTTGCGCAGGGACATCGCCAGTCCGAACCAGTTGTGGAACGACGGGTCGACGATCTTGTAGTGTCGCAGCCTGGCTTGGGCGTCGGTCACCGCGGTATGGCAGATCTCCCCTCGCCAGCCCTCGACCAGGGCGAGGGGTGCGGTGAGCACCATTCCTCCCCAGAAGGCCAGCCGCATGTAGGTGAGCAGTTTTTCATAGGGCCGGAAATAATAGAGCGATACGCCCAGCCCCTCCAGCGGCGCGAGCAGGAATGCCGCCGTAAC
>JAAYVJ010000584.1 GCA_012517265.1 Planctomycetota bacterium
GCATATCCACTGTGTTCAGCAGGTCCCATGTGGAATCGGGCTGGAAGCTCACGAGCACATTCACGTCGCTGTCCGGCCTGAAGTCCTCGCGCAGCACAGACCCGAACAGGGAGAACTGCCGGATCTTCCACTTGCGGCAAACCCCGCGATCTGCTCCATCGGAACATCGAGATTGCGACTGACCACGACGAACCTCACTCAGGCATTTGGTATCCTCGACTGTTTCCTTTCAGTATCGCCGCCGGTGACGCTGAAGCCAATAAGAAACTGTACTTGAACAAAGGGGGGGCATCATTCCGATCTCTTACTCGCGGCACTACCCGAGGCGATTACCGTGCTGCGAGTACCACCAGTTCATCCAGATTCAGATACCCGCGTTGGCGAAACGTCGGCGCGACTGTGTCGACGATGTCCTGCTCTCGTTGCCGCTGGGCAGGGCTTTGGTAATTCCAATAGCGTTCAGCAATCGTCTCAATCTCATCTGGAGGAAATCGTGGTTTCATGTCACGTATCCTCTCGTGAATACCGACCCTGTCACCGTTGGCTTCTCGGCAATTGCTCCACGATCTCGATCTCGTAGATCCTCGGCCAGAGTTTGCCTGTGAGGAGGAGGTGGCCGGTTTCGGGGATCCAGGCGATGCCGTTGAGGACGTCCTCGGAGTCTTCGGGACGTGGGTAGAGGGCGGACATGTCGAGCCGGCCGGTGACCTGGCCGGCCTTGGGGTCGATGACAACGACGCGATCGGTCGGCCAGACGTTGGCGAAGACCATGCCGTTGATGTACTCCAGTTCGTTGAGATCCCGCACGGGCCGGCCCTGGTCGCGGACTTCGACCCGCCCGGTCTCGGTCAGCGTGTTCGGATCGAGGAACCGCAGGGTCGCGGTGCCGTCGCTGTAGATCAGACGCTTGCCGTCGTACGTGATGCCCCAGCCCTCGGTGGGGTACTCGAACTCCTTGAGCAGGGTGAACGTGTCCTTCTTGTAGACGAACCCGATCTTGTTGCGCCACGTGAGCTGGATGATCTTGTCTCCGAAGATGGTGATCCCTTCGCCGAAGTGCTGCCTGGCCAGGCGGGTCGTCTTGAGGGCCTTGCCCGTCTGGAGGTCCCGCCGGATCAGGGCGGATTGACCGTAGAGACCCGTGCTCTCGTAGAGGACGCCGTTCTCGTAGACGAGGCCCTGGGTGAACGCCCGGCGGTCGTGCGGGTACGACGCGACGACGCGGTACTGATAGTGGATCACTGCCGGGGCGGGTGGCTCCTGGGCTCCGGCCGGCGAGCCGGTCGTCAGACTCAGCCAGGCCAAGCCGCATGCGACGAGGATCGTGGACAAGGCGGCCCCCAGCCGTCGTGTCGACTCTCGCCGTTCTTTGCACACCCATCGTTGCATCGCAACTCCGATCGATTCTGCATTGTCCGACATCAATTATACGAACTCCGTCGCACGCCGGTCAATGCCGTCGGCTCGATCGCGTCTGAGGCGGCCTTGACAGAGGGGCGGGGGCCTGTGATATGCTGGGGCGGCAACGCGGTTGGAGCTAACGTGCCGTACAAAAAGGAAATAGAGCATTTGCAGTCCGCACGGTGGAGCCAGGCGGGCCCTCGTGTGCGGGGGACCTGATGGCCAGTCGCAAGCCCCGCGCCAAGCCCAAGCCGCCCAACCGCCCGCCGGTCGATGCGGTGAACACGGAACGACTCCCCCAGGTTTCGCGGGCGGATCGATTCCGGGCCGTGCGGAGTCTCGTCTTCTTCGGCTTCTTCTACCTGTACTTCGCGGTCGGAATCGACGTCCGCCTTCTGTATCACGGCTGCGGCTGGGTGGACAACTTCCCGTGCTTCTACCGCGGCTGGGGGTTCTTCCAGAGTTTTCTCTCGCGTCCCGGCGGGATCATCGAGTACCTGGCCGCTTGGCTGGCCCAGTCGTTTTACTATTCCTGGCTCGGCGCCGCGGTGGTGACCGCCCAGGCCTGGGGGCTCTGGGCCTGCACCGGCCTGCTGTTGAAGGCGTTCGGCGCCGATCGTCTCCGCGGGCTGCGGTACGTCGTGCCGCTGGCGCTGATCGGCCTGTACTGCCGATACAGTTTTCCCTTCGTGCCCACGACGGCGCTGCTGGCGGCTCTGCTGGGCGCGTGCCTCTACCTGAGACTCGACGCCAAGACCAATGGCGGTGCGATCGGCACGTTTGTGGCTCTCTGTCTGATCCTGTACATCGCGGCGGCGGGGGCCGTTCTGGTGTTCGCCGTCGTGTGCGGCCTGCACGAAGTGCTCGTGAAGCGGCGGGGCGGCCCGGCCCTGGCGCAACTGGCGGTGGGCATGGCGATGCCCTATGTGGTGGGCGGGTTGATCTACGGCGTCCGCATCCTGGACGCCTCTTGCCGGCTGACGCCGATGTCGTGGGAACTCCTGAGCCGCAATTCGTTCCGGGGCGTCGCCAAGCCGGTGTGGGGGCTCTTTTTGTTCGTGCCCGCGACGGCCGCGATTCTGGGAATCATGGGTCTCGCGACGGCGCGTCGCAACAGCTCCAAACCGCCCGGCGGCAGGCTCAAGCTTCCTCTCTGGACGCAGTCCCTCAGGGCGAACCTCCCGACGGTGGCTCTCGTTGCCTCGACCGCCGGGGTCGTGCTGTTCTGTCGAACGCCGGCCAGGAAGAACACCCTCTTGGCCGACTACTTCTCCCGGCAGGGGATGTGGGACCAAGTGCTCGCCCTCGGGCGGCGCAGTCCGTACCAGTACACGGTCTGTCACGCGGTGGATCGCGCCTTGTGTCACCTGGACCGGCTGGGCGACGAGATGTTCGAGTTCCCTCAGCATCCGACCGCCTTGCTGCTGACCGACCCGGCGGTCGAGCCGCTCTGGCAGAAGTTCGACACGTGCCTGGACCTGGGCCTCGTCAACCAGGC